>CANCOG010000347.1 GCA_947379685.1 Flavipsychrobacter stenotrophus
ACTTGAAAAATGTGGGTTAAGGTTTGTTGAAAAATTTGAATTCCATTTATGGCAAGTACATTGCGATTGGCTGAAAATTACAAGGGATGATTGGGAAAAACTATAACCTAATACCTCCGGATAAATATGACTAAGCACAATCGGAAAAGCATAGATCTTACCACCCGACTCCTGCGGCGCAAAGCTTACAATGGCCGTCTAAATTTCAATTGGAGTTTTCGCCCATTTTTGTCAGGTAGCCCGTTGACTGTCTTGCTGTTCATTTTCGAAGGTTTTGTGTTCAACAGCACAAACTTAACAGCCCAAAATATCGATAGCATCCGCTATGTTTTGGATAGCACTTACAAGCAATCGCCATTCTTCGGTAATATCCTCATCACGAAAAATGGAAAGACGCTTTTAGAGCAAAGTTATGGCTACGCTGACGCGATCAACATGAAGCCACTGACCAATAAGAATTCTTTTCAGGTGGCGTCAATTTCAAAGCAATTTACCGCATACGGAATCATGATCTTGAAGCATCGGGGTTTGCTCGGATATGACAGCATGGTGTGTAAATATATTCACTCGTTCCCTTACAACAATATTACCATCAGGCATTTGCTGACACATACTTCAGGGCTGCCCAATTTCTGGGATAGCATACGGGCAAATCTGGATACGTCCCGATCAAACGGAAACCAGAATGTACTGACTTATCTAAATCAACACAAGATGCCCTTGCAACAGGAACCAGGAACCAAGTTCCAATACGCTGATATTGGCTACGATTTTCTGGCCACCATTATTGAAAATGTGTCCCATTCAACCTATCAGGAATTCATGTACAGGAATATTTTCAAACCATTAAAGATGCGTAATACCCAGGCCTGCATGGTTACCGATATCCGCAGAATCAAAAACAAAGAACTCGCGGTTGGGCATACTTTTGAGAATGGGAAGTTCGAATACGCACACCTCCAACCAAAATATAGTTTCATTGCCTACCTCGGCGACTTTTACGGCGATGGTTCGGTCATCACCACAGCCAGAGACCTCGCGATATGGGATAAGGCCCTTAATGAATGCAGACTCCTGCCCTGCGATGTTCAAAACCAGTCGGTAACCGAGGCAGTATTTAACGGGAAAGCAATTTACGCAAAAACCAACCCTGATATCAGTTATGGTTTCGGCTGGTTTATTAAAAGAACGCTTTCGGGCAAGTGGGTATACCATAGCGGTGGTCACCCCGGAAATAGCCATGTCATGTATCGGCTGCTGGAAAAGGATATCACCTTCATTTTCCTTTCTAATGCAGAAACCAGCAATCTGCGGGGGCTACGAAACAGGATACTTGAAATGTTGAACTAATACTCGTTAACATACGAGTAGTTGCTGTTATTTGTTTCCTTTGAAGGCAATATTGGCAGAGCGCCAGCATGGATGTAAAAATTAAAATATCAATATGCAAAGGCCAGCAAGGCCACAAGTTGCTGGTATTCAGAAATAAATTTCGCTAAACCCAACCATTCCTGTTTTGTTGTGGTCTATTATATTGTTAATCATTCTAACAGCTTAAATACAGAAATATGAAAAAAATATCCTTTTTAATGTTAAGTATTGCACTTTCGGGCTCTTTATCAGCCCAGACTATTAAAACCGTTGCCGGTGGTAACTATACTGCTGGCTATTCTGGCGATGGTGGCAGTGCAACAAGTGCTCATCTCTGTGGGCCGAGGAGGGCAGTAACTGATGCCGCAGGCAACATGTATATTGCCGACTTTTGTAACAATAGAATACGTAAAGTAACACCCGCTGGCATCATTTCCACGGTTGCAGGTACCGGAGCCGCAGGGCGTACTGGCGACGGAGCTGCAGCAACAAGTGCAGCAGTGGGCAGCCCGCAGGGTTTAGCGGTTGATGCATCAGGTAACATTTATATAGCCCAATATGATGGCTATGTGCGCAAAATTAATAGTGCAGGGATAATTTCAACTATTGGTGGAACGCTATCCAGCAGCGGTAGTTATGCAGATGGAGCTCCGGCGACCGATTCCTATTTTTCGGGAGCAGCGGATATCGCAGTAGATGCCGCAGGGGTCGTCTATGTAGTTTCACAGAGCGACCAGCGTGTTATTAAGATCACAACTTCGGGGCAAGCATATACTGTAGCCGGTAACAGGACCGCAGGTTATTCGGGCGATGGTGGCCAGGCGACAAATGCCAAGCTTAATCAACCCGCTGGAATAGCGCTGGATAACAGCGGCAATCTATACATTGTAGAAGAGCAGGGTTGTGTGGTAAGAAAAGTAAATTCAGCTGGTATCATTTCTACAATTGCCGGAACAGGATCATATGGGTTTGCATCAGATGGCGTTGCTGCAACAATTTCCAAGCTATACTATCCTACCGGCGTTGCAGTTGATGCAACCGGAGCGGTTTATATTGCCAACACGCAGGATAACAAAATTGTCAAAATTGATCATGCAGGTATGATGCATTTTGTTGCCGGAATTGGCTCTTGCGGCTATACCGGTGATGGCGGCAATTCACTAATGGCGAGTGTGGAGAAACCACACGGTGTTAGTTTTGATATCCACGGCAATCTAATAATTGCAGCATCGGCAAATCAATCTATCAGGGCAGTGAGTTATGTTTCATCTGCCGGCGTTGCACAACCAGCTGGTGAAAGGGTTACACCAACAATGGGTCCGAATCCCTTCAATAGTATGATTACAGTTTCCGGGGCTTCCAGAGGCGACAAACTTTCACTGTTTGACCTGTCTGGCAAAAAGGTATTTCAATCAGCAGAAGTAACAGAAGATAATGTTCAATCGTTTCGGGTAGACAACCAATTAATACCGGGAATTTATCTGGCATTGCTGACCGATAAGAATGGCACCAAAGTTCTTTCACAACAAGTTGCCAGGGAATAGGGTTCCACTTATAGCTCTTTTTAATGCCCAAACCTGATTTGTTACTTAACGAAATCAAACCTTGATCAATCAATAAAAAAACCTTCCTCCTCTCGATGAAATTACAAAGGCTTCGCGAAAATGCGAAGCCTTTGTAATTTATATGTTTGCTACCCTACTTCCTCAAATTTATCTGGCAACCAATCGATTTCGTTTCCTTAACGGTAACCGGTTTACCTGCCAGTAAGTCTTCTACTGCATCTGCTATATACTGGTGTTTTACTTTTGAAGGTTCTGCACCGTTATCGTCAATTGCGCCATTGTATTTAACCACAAGCTGGTCATGCTCCTTCCATAGTACATAGGCATGTGGGGTCTTCTGTGCGCCAAAGTCCCGGGCAACAGTCTGCATATCATCCTGCAGGTAGGGAAAATTGAAATGCTCATTTTTTGCCTTCTCAACCATCAATGCATAGCTGTCTCCTTCATAAACAACAGTGTCTGTTGAGCTGATGGCAATGAGCGGCACGCCCTTGATTCTATATTTTTGGTTCAGCTCATTCAGCCTTGGGGGATAGAGTTTTGCAAAGGGGCAATGGTTGCAGGTAAAGACAACAATGAAGCCCTTGGCATTGGGGTAGTCCTTAAGCGATTTGAAGTTCCCGTCCACATTTTTCAATCTGAAATCATGGACAGACTTACTTATTGTAGTAAACCCAGAAGATACAACCACCACTGCGCCAAAGATGACCATCGTAACTGCATGCAACAACAAAGACTTCTTCATACCGCCTATTTTTATTCCTTAATGAATTGTTTGGTAACAGTGGTCTTGGTCTTTTCATCGGTCAGCTGCACGAAGTATACGCCAGGTGCATAATTGCTGATGTCGATACCGTTTTCCAGCTGTGGGCGCGGCAACATGATCATCGTACGGCCAACTGAATTGATGATGGTTACATAATACACCTTCATACCCGGATCGGTGAATGAAAAATTGATCCTTGATTTTGAAGGATTTGGGTAGATGCTGTAGTCGCCTGATGGCTTTTCAGTTTTGTCCACGGCGGTTTTGTCCACCACAATAAACTGCTGCATCATACCGCCATCTTCATGCGGCGCGAAATGGCAATGGTACATGAATGGGTGTATCTCATCGGCATAATCATCGAACTTAGCCACAAACGAAACGGTATCATTGATCTGCAAGTAGTAGGTGTCTTTCCATCCACTTTCATAGGCACCTACAGGGTGCGAACTGCGCGAAACGATTTTGAATTCCACATCGTGAATATGGAAGCTATGCCCGAACACATTGTTATTGATAACGGTCCATTTTTCAGTAGTGCCCAGGGCAACGGTTTTGTTCATGGTGTTGAAGTTAAAAAGCGCATGGTCGAACTGGAAGGGAGCACCGCCCGGGTTACCATCAGTTACTACCAGCGTACGGCTAACAGTTGCATCGGCGGCCGTCAAATAAGTATTATTAACCAATGTAGAAGGCACCGAAGTAACTGCTCCGGATGTTGCAGCACCCACCACAATATGGAGCACATTGAAATTTCGGTTATTGAGCAAACTGCCAAAAATACCAGTGGTGCTCGGTTCGCCGCCACCGAAACCAAATTCCTGACCCGCATTGTAAGCCATCAGCTCTACACTGCTGCCCACAGCATCGCTGCCCAGGTCTACCAGTATCTCTGCACGCTCGCCCACCAGCAGTTTTACTCTTGTTGCGGAAACCGGTGCGTTGAGTAAACCTCCGTCATTTCCAATAATATAAAAAGTACGGTTATCGCTGAAGCCCAGGTTGTAACCTCTTTCCATTTCTGCATTGAGTATTCTCAGGCGCACATATTGCTTTGGTAATGTCACCTGCGGATGCAGTGTGCCATTTACCATTCCTGTATCGCCATAGTGGCGGGTAGTAAATACGAATGCGTTAGATGCATCGAAGGTGCGGCTACTGAGTGCCAGCGGAATATCATCTACACCATAGGTGCGTGGCAGCGCCAGAGCAGCCTCTTCTGCATCACGTACAATAATAAAGCCGCCCATGCCCTTAGTCATTTGCTCTTCGCTCATGGTGTGCAGGTGCGGGTGATACCAGAATGTTGCAGCCTGGTTTTTCACTATCCAGTAGGGCTGCCAAACAGTACCCGGAGGGATTATCTGGTGAGGTCCGCCATCCATTACAGCTGGCAGATGCATACCATGCCAGTGTACCGTCGTGCTATCATTCAGGAAGCTGTGTATATTCATATGCACAGTATCTCCTTTTCTAAAGATCAGAGTTGGTCCCCAGAAATTACCATTTACTCCGGCAGTGATCGTTTGATTCCCCGGCAGGAACTGTTTAAATGTATCCCGAAGGCTGAGATTGAATGTAGTACCCGAAATAGTATCAGGGATAACCAATGCGTTGTATTGCCCGAATGACAAATGGACAGACAGCAACAAAACAACCAGAGTTGAGATTTTTCTTAAATGCATAATTCAAATTTTGAGCGCTAAAGTTTATTAGACGAAAATTATTGCAAATTCCTTCGTTTGCAAGAAAAATGGAAAGGACTTTTGGCTTTTACGCCTCAAATCTCCTCTGCGTACTCTGCAAAACTCCAAAAGGCCATAACAATTCTCCGTGTGACTCCTGACCTTTCTCCCTGCTCCTCTGTGGTTAAGTTCTTAATGTTGGCCCGATTTTATTTCCTTAATCGGTTCATTGATATAATCTATGACCGTTGTATGAGTAATTAGCATTAA
>CANCOG010000348.1 GCA_947379685.1 Flavipsychrobacter stenotrophus
GTGACAATAGCCAAGGACGAGAGCGACGGAACATTATATGCCGGCTCTTTCTCAGGTGGGCTATTCGAATTACACACAGATAAGTCCTACACTATTTATAAACAGGGATCGATATTAGATCACAGTCAGCCGAACGGCGTAAATACCTATCAGGTACTCGGCTCCGCTTTTGATCACAATGGCAACTTTTGGGTTACATTGTATGGTTCGTACCACGAATTGTATGTAAAGGAAAAAGCTACCGGAACATGGTATAAATATCATCTTAATATTCCGCGGTTTTACCCGTTCAGTGCCGGGCAAATGGCCGTAGACGACGCTAATAACATATGGTATGTTTGCCCATTGGGTGGCGGTGTTATCCGCTTCAACCCCAACGGCACGCTGGCTGACACCACTGATGACGAAGTTTATCATCTGGCCGCGGGAGCAGGGGCAGGTAACTTACCCAACGTAAATGCAGGCTGTATTGCGCATGATAAAAACGACAACATGTGGATAGGCACTTCCGATGGAATTGGTATCGTATATGGTGCATCGGGTTGCAAAGACGCTAATTGCCAGGCTCAAATACCAATAGTTCAATATGATAAGTATGCAGGGTATCTGTTTTCAGGTGAAAATGTGAGAACCATTGCTGTTGATGGCGCCAACCGTAAATGGATAGGCACCGATAATGGGGTGTGGTTGCTGTCACCAGATGCAGGTAACAGTTCTATCATTTACCGGTTTACAGCCGATAACAGCCCGCTGCCATCTAACCATATCCAGAAGATCACCATTGATGGTGTAACCGGCGATGTATACATTGGTACAGAAGCAGGCCTGGTAAGCTATAGAAGCACAGCAACGGAAGGAACTGAAGCGGCGTCGAATGTGGTTACTTTCCCTAATCCGGTTCCATCGGGCTATAAAGGAACCATTGGTATTAAGGGACTCCCTGCCAATTCCGATGTACGTATCACCGACATCAATGGCCAGTTGGTCTACCGTACTACCGCACTGGGCGGCCAGGCGGTTTGGAATGGTATTGACTACAAGGGACACAGGCCACAGAGTGGTGTCTACCTCATATTCGCCTCCAACAGCGATGGCACACAGGTTTATGCCGGCAAAATGATCTTTATGAACTAATTCAATGGACAAAACGACCGGCATTGTACTCCGCTCCATAAAATACGGAGATACCAGCCTCATTACCACAATTTTCACCCAGGCCTATGGCATTCAGGGGTTTATGGTGCAGGGAGTGCGAACGTCAAAGGTTGCAGGAAATAAGGCAGGGATGCTGCAACCGGCTACTTTGCTGGATATGATCATTTACCACCAGCCGCAGAGAACGCTTCAGCGTATGAGGGAATTTACCCCCTATCATCTGTACCAGTCTATACAGCAGGACATCATTAAGAACTCTGTAGCACTTTTTTCGGTTGAAGTACTGTTGCGGTTATTGCCTGAGCATGCACCAATGCCGGAACTGCACGATTTTGTAATGGACTACTTTGTAGAACTCGACAAAGCCCCGCGCGATAAAGTTGCCAATTTCCCACTCTTTTTTACCATTATGTGCAGCCGGTTTCTAGGCTATGAACTCAAGGAACGGTACTCAATAGAAACTCCGCACCTTAACCTGCAGGAAGGGGGCTTTACTGCTCACCCACCCGCCCTTGTCCCCTTCATGAGTGATGATGATGCACGGGCGATAGATAAATTCCTGCCACTGGAAACGCTTGAAGCCGTCCAAACTGCTGAAATGAGCTCGGCTATGCGCAGCCGCCTGCTGGAATGGTACATTTCATTCCTGCAACAACACACGCAGCATATGGGTAATATAAAATCGCTTGCTGTGTTGCAAACTATTTTGCATTAGAGGGGAGTGGCAATTTTCCAAAGACAATTCGGCGGAGCTAAATGCTTCGCCATCTATGCTTATATTTGAGTTGGAGAGATTAACGGAAACGGGTGGTTTACGGCAGTTAAAAACTGCCGTGATTGGTTAGACACGAGTCGGCTCCGCTCAAAAGCAACGCCCCAGACTCACGCCAGACGGGCTGAAACAGTTGAAAATTCAATTACTAACGCTTCATTTCCAGACAGAAAACCATGATTAGAGATTCTATTTTTTTCCGGCGAAAGCGCTTTTCACCACGGGGAAAAGAGATGATTGGTATACTTATATTACTACTACTTATATTTATTGTATATTTCATATACAAATTCAACTTAAATTCAATAAGAGAAAACCCAGCGGTAACGGTGGGATATATTTACGAAGTGACAAGTAGAGGAGGAAAACAACCGGGCGTAGCTGTATGGTACAGCTACGTTGTTGGCGGGATTACACATAAGAGTTTCAACAGCTACGGCACATTATCCAATAATGGCAGCCAAGAAATGTTTACAGGCAAAACTTTCCCAGTGATTTATCAACAAGATAGGCCCGATAACAGCAATATATTAATAAACAAAGAAGATTTTGCCATGTTTTCGCTAAGCTTTCCAGATAGTCTACTTTGGGTGAAGACTTATTTTCCATCTCAATTCAATTGATCGGTTCAATTCTCGCCTGTGGAGTGTCTGTTACTACTGTCTAAAGCTTACTCTTGGATGGCAAGGAGCGCAATCCCAGTTCTCGGTAGCCTAACTCGTTCCTTATGATTTTCAATATAAATTGAAACACAGTTCGCCGGAGCCTTTGACTCCGGCGGGCACGGTTTTCGCTCTCCTGACCGCCTAGGAAACAGATGTTTCACATTTGTAGATACAATATATTCGTGCTATCCAACCCGCTGGTTTGTTCCGATAGCCATCGGAAGGCACCCCGGCCCGCCGTAGCTAAAAGCTACGGCGAACTTTTGGGATTTCTGTTTGGTTCTCATTATTACCTTAATATCTGTACTTTTGGTTCATCCATCCTTAAAAAATGAAGCGACTCAAAAATTTCATAAAAGACCATTTTTTAATATTAAAAATCAGAAACAGGTTTGGGCCTTCGGTCCAGATCCAGCAACGCCAGTTATTTCATTATTATAAGGATTGCGCTGAAAAAGGAAATCCACCCAAAATAGCCGACACCGGGTTTAAGGTATTTTCCCAGTTTGAAGAAGATGGGAAGCTCCTATTTATATTCTCCGTGATTGGCATGGACAACAAGACATTTGTGGAAATAGGATCTGACGACGGCCTCAACAGTAACTGTGCCAACCTGGTGTTTAATTTTGGCTGGCGTGGCTTGTTCATTGACGGCAACCCCGATGGCGTAAGGAGGGGAGAAAAATTCTATGCACAATACCCTACCCCATTTAGCTACCCGCCAAAATTTACTTGCGCAAAGGTGAAAGTGGAAAACATCAACCAGTTGCTTGAAGAAAAAGGAATGACGGGTGAAATCGGACTGCTTTCTATAGATATTGATGGCAACGACTACTGGGTATGGAACGCCTTAACCGTTGCCGACCCTAAGGTAGTGATCATAGAAACACACAATGAATTTGGATTTGAGAACATTGTTGTGCCTTACGACCCCAACTATTTCTACCCGGGCAAGCACCCCATTTATCATGGTGCATCGCCAATAGCAATGGTGAACCTGGCCCGAAAAAAAGGATACAGGCTGGTGGGTGCCAACGAATTGGGATTCAACTTTATATTCATAAAAAACGGCATTGCCGATGAATTAATACCGGAAGTTTCTGTTGAGTCTGTATTGCAGCACCCTTCGGTAATGGAAGGACACAAAAAATTCGCGCCCATCAAAGACTGGGAATACCTGAAAGGTTAGTCAGCGTTTCAGCAATGCATATTATTCCAATGTATTATACGTCATGAAAAGCAGGTACATATTGATCATCTTACTTGTGAGCATTGCCGCAGCTACCCTGCTGTTCGGAAAAAAAATGCACGGCGTCGATGACAATATGGACAAAATGGAGCGGGCACTAACGGGTGCAAAACCATTTATTGCAGCAGGAACTAATTTGCAATTGCGCAATATAAAGGGCAAAAATGAACTACACTTTTGGGCAAGGTACCAGTTTACGCCACATTACATGTCGTATAAAACTACCGAATATGACACGGTGCTCACCATTTGCCCTATACTGGCCATGATGCCCATAATGGCTGTTGACAGTATATTGAAAGCTACAGGCAACCGCGATAAAAAACTCTTATGGCAAAATAAGGATGAGGAATATTATTATTTTCTCACTTGCACCCACTAACATAAAATGGAACAAAACAGCAAATATATAATAGCTACAATGCTCTCAGTAGGTTTGCTGAGTTGTATCTATTTTTTGTCGCTACTGCTGCCTGTGCCGTTTATGGTAAGCATCCTGGTGATTCTTGTTTCCATATTCTTCCTTTTTAAATTTATTATTACTACAAAAACCGCTGCCGGACAAAGTGCGGAACAACAATTACCCTGGCAGGCGGTTCTGGGGTTTGGGCTTTGCGCTGCATTGCTTGTAAAAAACGCATTGGGTGTTGCTGAAAAACACGGAGGGTGGGACGCCTGGGCCATCTGGAACTTTCATGCGGGATACCTTTCGGAGCCGGTTTATTGGAAGAACCTGTTCAGAAACATCGAGTCCGACCACCCCGACTACCCTCTTTGCCTGCCATCGGTCATTGGTTTTTTCTACAGACTTTGTGCGCATCATTTTACCATTATTATCCCGTTTGCTTTTAGCATGCTGGTTACGGTGAGCATACCCGCACTGTTATTCAGCGAATTTATCAGGAAGAACATGGTGGTCGCTCTGTTTATCACATTCCTGTTTGCACAGGATAAAGTATTCCTTGGCTTCGGGGTAGCCGAGTATGCCGATAGCTTGTTGGCCCTATTCCTGTTGGGTGCCTTCGTCTGCATAGACCATGCAATTGAGAACAAGCGTTACCTGTTGTTATCGGCCGCCTGCCTCGGCGGCTGTATCTGGACAAAAAATGAAGGCGCCATTTTGGCCGGGCTGTTCCTGCTCTTCAATGCCCGCATATTCTTCCAGCTAAAAAATATCAGGTATACTATTGGTGGATTGGCACTGCCTGTGATTACGCTGGTCATTTTCAAAATGAATGCCCACGTTCAAAATGACATGGTGAATTCCCTGAATAAGGAAACCATCAACCTGATATTAGATATAGAACGTTATAAAACCATCTGGCACTCCTTCACCGACAATCTTAACCAGAAGTTTTATTATGTAAAAATTGGTGTTTACATCTATCTGATTCTATTACTGATCGAAAAAAAATGGCCTGATTGGCAAATGCTGTTGGTGTTTACTTGCCTGCTGGTGTACAACCTTATATATGTTGTAACAACTCATGGGCTTGAGTGGCACCTCCAGACCTCACAGGACAGGCTCATGCACCAGCTGATGCCGGCAATGGTGTACATTCTGGCTAAAAAGCTAGCTGGTATCCGGGTTTCCTATCCTTTAGAACAAGCCTGATCTAAAAAGTTTACAGCCATATTTTATTCCAGCACTGTTCAAAATGGGTTCAGCAGCTATTTGTTATACTTTTTCGGAAAAATCGCCTTAATTTGCACCGTCATTACATCATAATATGAATTTTCAACTTACAGAGGAACAGATTGCAGTGCAGATGGCTGCAAGGGATTTTGCCCGGAATGAATTATTGCCCGG
>CANCOG010000349.1 GCA_947379685.1 Flavipsychrobacter stenotrophus
ATAACGAGGATGAATGGAACCGGCTTCAGGTAAGATTTCTTGAAAAACATCAGTATTTTACAAAAACTGCCATAAGGCTGAGGGGAGATAAAAAACAGGCACATCTCGATAATTTAAAGAAACTAACCGGCCAGCTATAAAAGCAAATATTGCGGATCCACTAAAGGCTCATGAATATTTTCAAAAAATATTCATGAGCCTTTAAACATTTATGATGAATGTAAGTCTTAATAGCTCAGATAATTCAACCGCACACTTCAGGACATGTTCAACTCAAAAACACTCTTACTGGCAGTAGCCAGCCTTATTCTTTTAGGATCATGTACAAAGACCGGCAATACGGGTGCCACCGGGGCAACGGGAGCCACAGGTGCAACAGGATCTACGGGACCTTCATTCATTGGTGCGATTAGTGGTCATGTTTCTCTTTTCGACCAATATGGCAGCAAGATACTTACCGGCCTGCATAACGTTCAGGTGAGTTTTAACGGAACCAGCGCAGTAAGTGCAGATTCAACCGGATATTATATTTTCGGTAACGTACGAACCGGCTCCTATTATTTTACTGCTACCAACAATGGTTTCGGACCAACCAGGATCAATAATTTCCAGTACCTGAGCGACACACTGAATCGCGACATAAGACTATCAGCCATTCCAAATTTCTCGCCATTGACCTTAACGGCAACGAATATTACAGCTGGCGATTCGCTGGCAATTACTTTCGCCGCTGATACACGGGCAAGGAATTGCATTGTTTTCCTGAATAACAAAACAACAGTAAACGGGCAACCAGCAAACTACCTGTTAACGTATACAAAGGCTATTCCCGCCAACTCAACAAAGCCCGTAACGATAATTATTCCCATACAGGACCTGACCGATGCAGGATTACACACAGGGGATATCATTTACTATGCGGCCTTTGGATACGTGGTTAATGACGGGTCGTCTTATGAAGACCTTACGACCGGTAAAACAGTATTCACACCATTGAGTGCGAGTTCGGCTACGGCTACAATTACGGCTCCTTAATCACTGCTGAAAGGCTATCTATGTCTCAATTGTCCTTCCATATTCGTATATTTGGTAAGAACTACCTGCCATGAGTAAGATCAGACTTAGAGATATAGACACAGTTGCGCCAGAGAATCTGGATAAGAATACCGCCAAAAAGGAGTTCAAAAAAACACTAAAAAAGCTTGACGAATTGCAAAATCTGCTCTATGCGGAGGGCAGTCAAAGTGTGTTGATCATCATTCAGGGAATGGACGCTTCGGGTAAGGACGGACTTACCAGGGACGTATTCACCAGCATGAACCCTCAGGGTGTGAATGTATTTTCATTTAAGGAGCCGACGCCCCGGGAACTGTCACACGATTTTCTCTATAGGGTGCACAGCCAGGTGCCACCCCGGGGAATGATACATGTATTCAACAGATCTCAATACGAAGATATTGTAGTGACCAGGGTACACGGAATAATTGACGACAAGACTGCCAAAGCCCGCATGGAAGCCATCAATGATTTCGAGCGTTTGCTTACCCGGCATAATGACACACACATCCTTAAATTCTACCTGCACATATCGCACAAGGAACAACTCGAACGACTGGAAGAGCGCATGGAGAATCCGAAGAAAATGTGGAAATACAATGCAAACGACATTAAGGAATCAAAAATGTGGGACCGGTCCATGGCCTACTACGAAGAAGCATTTAACCACTGCAACGAAGTACCCTGGGACATAGTACCTGCCGATCAGAACTGGCACCGGTCATATTACGTAGCTAAAAAACTGGAGCACTTGCTAACTCACTTGCACCTAAAGTACCCCGGAATGAAAAAATAACCGGGCTGGCTATTACTCTACTTCATTGATTTAAAATATCAGTTGGTGTTTCAAATGAGGTGAATGCATCAAATCTATGACGCAGGTAATAAAAAAACCAGTGATTTGTATTAAATTTCGGGTTTCATATTTAAAACGATGGCGAAATATTTACCGATCATAGTACTGGCACTGTTTTGCTCCAGCTTTAATATCTGTGAAAAAAAAGTAGTGGTGAACGGCACTGTGAACAGAATTTATATCTATCCCGATTGCAACGATACCTCATGCTACCTGAAACAACGCTACCAGGCCAATCACATTGTCGAATACCTGTACATCAACAGTAAGCTGAAATACAGGAGGATAATGGACAAAGCCGGAGCATGGATAGTGAACGAATACCTGTACAATAAGGCAAAAGGGGAAGAACACAGGAACGATACATTTGTAAATGGCATTCCCGACAATTGTTTTGCGATCAACGACAGTTGCTCGCTTAACATTGAGTATTTTGGTGATGGTGGTTACCATATTTGCACATACGGCTACAATCGCGCACTTGAGTGCATTCACGCCGGTACGTTTGCGTCAACTATAGTATTCGACAGCATGTACAAGAGCAAAATGGAAGGAAGCCTCCAGATCATTTGTGACACCAATTCGGTTACCGATGCCTTTACCAACGAAGAAGTAGTGAAGATAGTACACCGCGAAAGGCAAACGGGCATCTGGCGGAGCTACAACTTTAGTAACTACAAGACAGACAGCACGCTGTACAGCCCATTAAAGAAAGCAGAATAATTATCCGGGCTAATCTAAAAACGGCTCAAAACAATCATAATTGCGTTGACGGATGATCTTACCATTGCTGAATTCAAAAAACTGCGCAAAATAAGCCTTCATCTGACCTCCTGACGGCATCTTCCCGATTGGGATGAGTAACGTGCCATTCCATACCACTTCCAGAATTACCGTATTGCCTGAAACAAAGGAGTTAATGATTTCAAAAGTTTGTCTGGATATTACCTTCTGCCCCTTAAGCGATGATACTTTAAGCTCATTAAGGTCGCGGGTAGTGAGATTTTTTGTCAGGGCATTAGGGTATTCAGTTTGCAGAATATCCCCATCATAAAATTCGTTTAATTCTTCGCCTGTTTTTCCTTCTTCAATAGCGTGTACAAACTGCTTAGCTATTTCAAGAATATCAAAATTTCTGTTCTCCATTTTTCAACCCGTTGTTCAACTGAAACGGGCGGCAAATATAGACAAACGTAGAAAATTCCGAAGCAACATTTAGTGATGCGACTATTGCCTCACTACAGCCTGCCTGTGCAATACGGTCCCTGCATCATCCTGAAGTACAAGCCAATAAGTACCCGCTGCAAGCTGATCAATATTAAGTGCTGCGCATTGCCCGCGAACCGGCTGCCGCTCCCTTAAAAACACCCTTCCCTGAGCATCATACACCGATATTGTGACTGAACCCAAATTGAATTCACCAATCGGCCTGATAGTGAGCAAGCCTGTTGTAGGGTTCGGGAAAACTTGAAATTTATTTTGAGCCGTTTTCGACTCATTCACACTGGTGTTGTTGGTGTAATTTTCGTAATAATATACAGTAGTAAATTTGGGCGAATGCGGGAAGTACGTAAAATTGTATTCGAAGTCCTTCAAGGTATCGGGGAAATTGCCGGAATTATAGGTTATTACTTCGTGTGTCTGTGGCACCCATGCATTTGCCAGGCTGTCAAAACCTTTCACGTCAACGGTATCAGGATATCCGGCTGAGTTCAGGTGCTTGATCATATTGAAATACGGCGCCCAGTAAGCGTTGATGTTATCATACTCATATTCGCGCCATGCCGTATGAAAGGGATGCGCTCCCGTATATTCAAAGGTATCATTGGCGAACTGCGTGAGGTTGGTGCCATCAAAGAACTTTGTAAAAACCGTAGATAGCCTGTGGCTGGCATCGAAAGTGTTGGTATACTGTGCCTGTTCGGGAAAAGTAGTTGGGAAGGTCGTATCCATGGTATTTGCGTAATAATCTATCTTGACCAGGTCTACCGTATTGGCATAGGTGTAGTTGGTACGGGAAATAATGTGCCAGCTACCCGCATGGTTCTCGTAAATGCTATCGCGTATTATTCTGTTGCCGGTATCATAGGCGAAATATTGCTTGAATGCACTGTCTGCAACACCGCTTACAATGTTGAACCAATAGCCGGATGTGATATTTCTCGCTGCGTTAAACGTGTTCTTAAAACTCATGTTCTGATCAGTGGCCGAGTCTATAAAAATATCCCTGAATGCCTTCAGACACTTAACGGAATCATAAGTACCGTAAGTAGTTTCATAATTACCATAGGTATTGGTGTAGGGGTTAATGGTCCAGTGCATGCAGGTGTCGAATAACACCTGTGGCTTCGAAAACTGCCCCGCATAATTGAACATCGGTGAATTACTGTAGGGATAGTTATAAGGGTATATCATGGTATTGTAATCATACGTTGATCCTCTGAAAGGGCCATACCTCAGGCTTACTGAATCAACAGAAACGCCCAGCGAATCGTAGGTCCATTGTCGAATAACCCTTTGTGAAGCCACTCCGGTCGTAGTTCTCATTAATGCACCATCATCTCCGGTCTGCGGCAATAACAAGCGCGATATCATTTGTTTGTGTTGCGTGCGGAATTCGGCAGTTGTCCTCTTGCTTTGAGCGGAGAGAGTTGAAATACACAGTATGGAAAGCAGGATGGCAACAAAGTATTTCATTGGAGCGGTTTTCATTTAATTAGCTGATATAACAGTGAAAGATAGCATTAAAAACCGCTACCAACCAAAAAAAGATGCATAAATAAAAATCACCCTGAAATTTTGCCAGATAATTAATTTGCGTTAATTTGTGTGCTGTTACACTTTCTGTAACGCCAACTTTCGCTTTAATCACTGTGTTTATGAAACCAATTGCTACAATTAAGAAATGGGGATTTGCAACCTCGTTAGTTTCCGCATTTTTATTGGCAGGCACTTTGTTTACTTCGAACTCATGCCGTAAAAATAACTCAAACACAACGGGCACAAATGTAGCAACTACTTCTACGGTCAATGATCAGGGCAATTCGACAATGACTCCGCTGCAACAAAATAAACCTCAGACCTTTGTGGTATCTGTAGCTGCTCTCCGTAAAGATGCTAATAGTACTGAAGTGCTGTTTGGACAACTGGAAGAGGTGTTTAGGGTTCAGGATGCAACCTTACTTGCTTTCTTACAAAACGCTCTGAATACCGCCACACCAGTAAAGGTGACCGTAAACCCCTGGACTGCTTCGGTTACTGCTGCAGTGGCACCAACTGCCGATGAAATAAAAACACTTAATTCCAGAACAATAGTTGATGGTACAAAGGGCGCAGTAAAGATTGATCTCAATACGGCAGGCGCGGGAACGTTTGACGACGTAAGCAGCACAAGTATATTGGGAGCGAGGGGCGTTAATACAACAACCGGTAACCTTACCAGCATGATTCCCGACATGGCGACTGCGCAGTTGATGTTCAACTATATTACCAAGCAGTGTTGCGCACTCGCAGGACCATATGCTATTGATTATTGTATCTCCTTCCAATATTGCGAAGATGGCTGTTATGCCCGTGCCCACAAAATGTGCTGGATCATCAATAACAAGTTCAATTATGCCACACAAAAGATATTCAGTTTTGCCAACAACAGCACCGATGAATTGTGTGTACAGGGGCAGAAATGGGGCGGATGTTGCGTTAACTGGTGGTACCATGTTGCACCA
>CANCOG010000350.1 GCA_947379685.1 Flavipsychrobacter stenotrophus
GAGGGAATACGTTTTTCACTCAGTATGGCCTTGGTATAAAGTGCATTATTGGCAACATTCCATTTTCTACCAACGTGATTAAATGAATGGGCAGACGGCCCAACACCCAGGTAGGGCAGACTTCGCCAGTAGTTGGTGTTGTGCACCGCATATTGCCCCGGAAGTGCAAAATTAGATATCTCATAATGCTCGTACCCGGCGCTACCTGCAAAGTCCATTAAAATTTCAAATTGGTTGGCTGCCTGGGCTGGGTCAACTGGAGGCAACTTGTTTTTTAAAATTGCAGCGTGCAATGCCGTCTTTTCTTCGACAGTTAATGCATATGCCGAAAAATGCGGTATCCCCAGTGATGCCATCTTGCCGAGGTTAAGTTTCCAGTCCTTATCACTGAGCATAGGTGTGCCATAAATGAGGTCCAGGCTTAGATTGGTATAACCAGCATCCTGAGCGGCTTTAATGGCGTAATCGGCTTGCTGTGCATTGTGTGCCCGCTTCATATAGAGGAGGTCTGCATCATGAAAAGACTGTACGCCTATGCTTAGCCTGTTCACTGGAGTTGTTCGTAGGGAATTCAGGTAGTTCTTATCCAGGTCATCTGGGTTCGCTTCCAGGGTAAATTCTGTTACCTTGTTTACTGTAAAATGCTTATATATTGTTTCGGTCAAATAATTGATCTCAGATGCTGTTAACAAAGATGGGGTGCCACCGCCAAAATAGATCGTTGCAACCGGGGTATTGCCCAGGTAGTCTTTTTGCATTTCAAGCTCCATGATCATAGCATGGAGCAACTCATCTTTATATTTTAAAGAAGTGGAAAAATGGAAATTGCAATAGACACATGCTTGTTTACAAAAGGGTATGTGCAGATAAATACCTGCCGTTCGCGGTTGAGCAGGTGAGCTATTTTGTAGATGTGTATTGTCCATGCCCGGCAAAATTAAGTGAATCAATGGCAGGATGGCTATATGGTTTCGCATTCGTGCAACTTTGAGGTTGAATAGAGTGCACTATTTTACGTTTGGACCGACACAAACGGTATTAGCCGTTGTGTTGCTTGCAAAAAGATATTAACACATAAAGTGGATAAATAATTTTATAGCATCTAATTGTTGTAAAAACTGAGTTGAATATCCGTTAATTTTGCCGCAGACCATGTTTCGATTCCTCTACGTTTTATTTTTCCTGCTTTTTATATCTGGTTCACATTCCGAGGCACACTTCGGCCCATCTAAGTATGGCGTACTAGCAATTGCTGATACAAATGCTGTATCGGCAGGGGTAAAGAGAATGGGGGATAGTATGATTTACAAACACCCGATGATGGTGACGAAGAATATCATCAGCGACATCGAGGTGCCCATTAAGATAAAGTCCCAAACAGCAGATTTTTACTTGCTTCTGTTGCTTTGTCTCATGCTGGGTGTGATCAGATTTGTTGATGAGCGTTACTTTTTCAATTTATGGTTGGCATTTTGGAATCCGACTTTAAGTAATCGGCAACTGAAAGATCAGATACAGAGCGCGGGTTTGCCGAATTTCCTGATGAACCTGTTTTTTACTATTGCTGAGGGTGCATACTTATACTATGTTGTTAAGTTCTTTACCCCTCATCCATCTGGCGTTATTCCCCCTTCATTGCTAATATTTTTGCTCATTATGGGTACTGCACTCATTTATGGAGCCAAATATGCGGCAGTCCGTTTTAGTGGCTGGGCATTCCGGATGGAGGGAGTAACAGATCATTATCTATTCAACGTATTTCTTATCAATAAAATACTGGCTATTACTTTAGTTCCATTTATCATTATCCTTGCATTTGCAAATCACGACGTTGCCCAGCAAATGGTAGTTATCTCATTTATAGTTTCCGGAATATTGTTATTAAATAGGTATATCAGGTCCTGGCAGGTTTTCGGGTCATTTTTCCAATATAGTAAATTCCATTTTTTTATGTACCTTTGCGCCTCGGAAATATTGCCATTGGCGGTTTTAATGAAATTATTGGTAAAGGGACTTATGTTTTATTAATGCAATATTAGAATTTACAACGTTTCAAAAAAACACCGAAATCCCTGAATATGGCAAAAGTTGTTAGTTCAAAAAAGAAAGTTGCTGAGGTGAAAGAAGTAAAAATAAGCAGCATATTAATAACCCAACCCCGTCCGGAAACGGAAAAATCTCCCTACTTTGACCTTGCTAAAAAGTTTGATGTCAGGGTCGACTTTCATGCATTTATTCGCGTAGAGGGGTTAACTGGTAAAGAGTTCCGTAAACAAAGAGTTGACATTACTGAATATACTGCGATAGTGTTTACAAGCCGTAGCGCTGTAGATCACTTTTTTCGCATTTGTGAAGAGCTTAAAGTTAAGGTTTCGCAGGATATGAAGTACTTCTGCATTACCGAGGCAGTTGCTTTGTACCTTCAAAAATTCATATTATACAGGAAGAGGAAAGTGTTCTTTTCTGCCGATGGCACAACAGCAGGATTGTTGGAAATTATTGGCAAGCACAAAAATAATGAGAAATTCATTTTGCCTTTAGCGGATAGCGCAAAAAACGACATTGCGCAATTCATGATAAAGCACAATGTAAAATACATTGAAGCCTCACTTTATCGCACAGTTTCAAACGATATTACGACGGTAATGGAGACTGAATACGATATTATTGTATTCTTTAGCCCGTACAGTGTTCAAACCCTGTTTGATCACGACCCTCAATTCAAACAAAACGGAACGCTCATTGGTGCATTTGGCCCAACTACTTCAAAAGCAGTTGAGGACAATGGTTTGCGGCTAGATATAAAGGCTCCTGCCCCAAACACACCATCTATGGTTTCTGCCCTGGAGAATTTCCTTGCGTTGATTAAAAAATAGTAATTTCCCCTGGCAGCCTCCGTTTTCGCAGCTCTTGGTTCCATTCTTTTTGAATTGCATTATGTCTATTGCCCGGCATTGGAACGGGTAGCATGATTTCCTTGTTGTTATTACTCGCGTTTTAATATATTAGTTCGGCCAGTTAATTTTTCTGTCTTTTTTTGCCTTATATAGTATTTCGGGGCAATGAAATTGCATACGGCTGGACATGATATTCATGTTTGTCAGCCGAACTGAATATGAATGTTTATTCATCTCTTTACCTTTTCCACCATTTTAGTGAAATCCATTTCTTTTGCCTGATGTACGAATCATTTTGTAGCCCTACTTTTGTTTTATGGCAAACAGACTGAAAGCAGAACAAAGTCAATACCTACTCCAGCATGCACACAACCCGGTTGACTGGTTTCCTTGGGGAGATGAGGCCTTCGAAAAGGCCAGGTTGGAGAATAAGCCTGTAATAGTAAGTATTGGATACGCGGCTTGCCATTGGTGCCATGTGATGGAGCGTGAGAGTTTTGAAGATGACAAAGTAGCCAGTTACATGAATGAAAACTTCGTGTGCATTAAAGTTGATCGCGAAGAAAACCCCGATGTAGACCACATGTACATGGACGCCGTACAAGCTATCAGTGGCAGTGGCGGTTGGCCCCTTAACGCCTTTGTAACGCCCGATAGGGTCCCCTTTTACGGTGGAACATACTATCCGCCCCGCCCGGCCTATAATCGCCCGTCCTGGATGCAGGTAATGCAACGGATGATGCAGATTTGGGTAAGCCAGCAGGATGAAGTAATTGCACAGGCCGAACAGATGGTCAATTACCTGCGGCAGTCAGCAATAGCGGTTGCATCGACCGACAAGAAGGACTGGAACAGGGATACGTGTCATAAGATTGCCACAGCTTTACTGCGAATGGCTGACAAGGAAATGGGTGGTTTTGGGAATGCGCCTAAATTCCCTGGCACAATGGCCATCAGTTTCCTGCTCGATAACTACCATTTTACAGGCAACGATGAGGCCATGCAACAAGCTTTGCTCAGCCTTGATGTAATGGCGAACGGTGGTATTTACGACCAGTTGGGCGGGGGATTCGCCCGTTATTCTACCGATCGTCAGTGGCTGGCTCCCCACTTTGAAAAAATGTTGTACGATAATGCTCTATTGATAATGGCTTATTGTGATGCATATAGCCTCACAAAATTCGAAGGATATAAGGAAACGATCGACGAAACGATAGCCTTTATGGACCGCGAACTAAGGGCGCCCGAAGGTGGCTACTATTGCGCACTTGATGCTGATAGCGAGGGTGTGGAAGGTAAATTTTATACCTGGACCTGGGATGAATGGATGCTTGCCTTAGGAGAAGATGCCTTGCTGGCAGGTGATTATTTTGGAGTAAATGAAGAAGGAAATTGGGAACACACCAACATCCTTCACATTGCAGATGACCCTGAAGCTATTGCCATAAAATATGGCTGCAGCCTGGAAGAATTAAACACAAAAATCAATGCTGTAAAAGCCAGACTCCTTGATTTGCGTTCTGCGAAGCCCCGTCCGCTTACTGACGATAAATGCCTGCTTTCATGGAATGCATTAGCCAGTATTGCACTTGTAAAGGCAGGTGTATTACTGGAAAATCCGGATTATTTATTGCGCGCAACTACCCATATGCAATGGATGCTGAAAGCCTTTGGATCTACTCCAGGCATGAAGCACACCTTTAACAAGGGCATCGCTAAAATAGAGGCAAAACTTGATGATTTTGCTTACCTGGTTCAGGCATTGTTGCGTTTAGGTTCTGCATCAGGTGACAATATATGGATAAGTAAGGCCGTCGAAATAACGGAATGGATAATTCGTGATTTTGAATATGACAGTACGTTTTTTTATTTTACATCCATTGCCCAGCAAGATATTCCTGTCAGGAAAGTTGATGTACATGATGGCGCAACTCCTTCCGCTAATGCTGTCATGGCTGAGAATCTGTGGATCTGTGGTATGGCTTCCGATAGGGTAGGTTGGATTTCGCGTGCGGAACGAATGCTGGTAAGCATGGCTTCGCAAGTGCTCCGCAACCCATACTCTTTTGGATATTGGGCGCGCCTTATTCAGCAAAATATTGTTGGAATGAAGGTTATAGTAGCTGCCGGGGAAAATGCGATTAAAAGAGCAGCGGGCCTGAAACAGCATTTTGCACCGCATTCTTTTTTGGTTTTTTGCTCTGAAAATGCCCCGGAATTAACAATTTTGAAAAATAAATTTTCTCCCGATAATTTGTATATATTTGTGTGCTCGGAAAGTGCCTGCTTATCGCCTGTTAGTAGCGTTGGGCAAGCGATTGCGACAATTGATGATTTTAACTAGACTTGCTTTTTTAAATTTTTTTATCGGTCAGATTATTAACATTTTTTTGCGGAAAGTTGTATTTTTGGAAAAATCTTTGAATATTGTGCGTCGGTTTTCAATTGTAGTACAATTATAAGACCGTTTTTTACTTGCCAAATTGCTAAAATAACAAATAGTAGTATGAAAAGAACATCCCTGAAAGTCTTAGCTTTATCGTTACTTGCACTTGCGTCAGGTTGCGGAAAAGTAGGCTCCAATGGCCAATTAATCGGTGATCAGACAAGACTTAATTATAAACCGCCTGTTCCCATTGGTATGGTTTATGTACCATCTGGTACATTTAAAATGGGAGCGAGTGACGAAGATGTACGCGGAAGAAATGACGCGACTATTCACACCATTCAGGAAGT
>CANCOG010000351.1 GCA_947379685.1 Flavipsychrobacter stenotrophus
CGAAAGGTGATGCAGGTGCAGGTCTGGTGCCCGATGCACACGACCCTTCAAAACGCCACGCTCCCTTTATGCTTACCTCCGATATCGCTTTGCGGATGGACCCTATTTATGAACCTATTTCCAGGCACTTTTTCGAAAAACCCGATCAGTTTGCTGATGCTTTTGCCCGTGCGTGGTTCAAGCTGACCCATCGCGATATGGGCCCCCGTGCCCGCTACCTCGGTAAGGAGGTTCCCGCCGAAGTATTGATATGGCAAGACCCTGTTCCGGATGCGACTTATCGGTCGATTGATGATAGCGATATTGCCGCGCTGAAAGGAAAGATACTTGCCTCTGGTCTGTCCGTATCTGAATTGGTAACAACCGCATGGGCTTCAGCGGCCACTTTCCGCGGTTCTGACAAGCGTGGCGGTGCTAACGGAGCCCGCATTCGTCTGGCCCCGCAAAAGGATTGGCAGGTGAACAACCCTGCACAGCTCAATAAAGTTTTGTCGGTACTTGAAAGCATCCAAAAGGATTTCAACAACTTCCAAACCGGCGGCAAAGCGGTTTCTATGGCCGACCTGATTGTTTTAGGTGGCTGCGCCGGAATTGAGCAAGCGGCTAAAAATGCTGGACGCAATGTGAAAGTTCCCTTCACACCTGGACGTACCGATGCGACACAGGAACAAACTGATGTGGAATCGTTCTCAATCCTCGAACCAGCCGCAGACGGTTTCCGTAACTATATAAAATCCAATCATAAAGTAACAGCGGAAGAGATGCTGGTTGACAGGGCGCAGCTCATGACACTCACCGCCCCTGAAATGACGGTTTTAATTGGCGGTATGCGCGCCCTTAATACCAATTTCGATCAGTCGCAACATGGCATTTTCACCGGTAACCCGGGAGCACTTACCAACGATTTCTTTGTGAACCTCCTCGATTTGGCCACCAAGTGGAGCGCCACCTCCGATGCACAAGACGTATTTGAAGGCCGCGACCGCAAAACCGGCGCACTCAAGTGGACCGGCACCCGAGCCGATCTCATTTTCGGCTCCAACTCCGAACTCCGCGCCATCGCCGAAGTTTACGCATGCTCCGATTCCCACGATAAATTTGTAAACGATTTTGTTGCGGCTTGGGATAAGGTGATGAATTTGGATAGGTTTTAAGGGTTTTGTTTGATACATTTATTTTTAAAGAAAGTGGCCTGGCGGGCCACTTTCTTCATTAGTCGGCCTAAATCAACAGGATCCTCTGACAGGGTAAAACTACGTAATTGCGAATCATCAATGGCCCTCCCTCTGGATCATGACCGGTGATAGTACTCCCGTATTTTAATGCTTGACAGGAATAATATTTTTATCCGGATCTATTCAAATGGACTCATTCGTTTTTTGTACATTTGTTTAAAGTGCCCTTATGAAAGAATCATATATTGCTTCTATCCTTCTGTCAATTATTTTGTTCTCCGGACTTTCTGTAAGTGCCCAGGTTGGATGGAAATGGGGAAGAGGGGCAACGCCCTACGGACCTGCTTCAAAAGAAATGGAAGGGTTTCTGGTTGTCAGCGACCGGTCAGGAGGTTGTTATACTTCCCCCGTATTGGTCAATATCGACTCTGTAAAGTTTGGCAGTTTTATGCTGCGTAACCCCAGACGCGTTTTCCCTAAGGTCATCATTGCCAGAACAGATGCTGCGGGCAATTACACTTGGGCAAAAATTAGTCAGAATACTGTCGCGCTTCCTATTGCCATGACAACAGACAGCCATGGCAACTTGTATCTTCTTGGCAGTTACAATGACAGTGCATTTACGCTGGATGGTGTCACACTGCACAACCCAATGTATTACTACATGGATTTTCTGGTAAAAGTTTCCCCGGCTGGAAGCGTTCTTTGGGCAAAAAATATAACAAGTGCCGGTACCGATGGTGGATATGGTGGTATTTGTGTAGATAATAGTGACAACGTCTACTTCACCAGCGCGTTTTCCGGCGCAAGCGCATCAATTGGATCGAGCACTCTTGTCAATCATGATCCGGCAGGCACTTCCTTGGACATATTTGTGGCCAAGTATAGCCCGACAGGGAATTTTGTTTGGGCAAAAAGTTATGGCACAGGAGGTAACGATTATCAGGTGAACATTGTGCCTTCGTCGCCAGGGCATTTATGCATTGCAGGAAGCGTTCCGGCTGATAGCAGCATTACTTTCGGAACTACGGTTCTGGCCGGTCCTGGAAACAATTTCTATGTCCAATTGGACACCAATGGTAATATTTCCTGGGCAAAGCAAATGCCGCTAAACGTTTGGATAAAGGGGATAACAAATGGGATTTCCGGGGAGTTGTATGTATGTGGCGATATCTTCTCGACACTTACATTAGGCTCTGCAACACTTATATTGGCAGGTGGCGCTGACATGTTTGTCGCAAAAATTGATTTGGCTGGAAATATTGTCTGGGCAAACTCGGCCGGTGGGAATGATAACGACGAAGCATATTCTATTACTGCAGACCTGTGCGGGAAGGTTTGGGTTTCTGGTAGTATCGGTGCCTTCCCGTCGGTTCCAGGATATACCATGAGTTTTAACGGGAATATGCTTACTATTCCAACCGGCAGTTTTGACCCGATGTATATGGCAGAATATGATACCGCAGGCAATTACATAACAGGAATGACATTTCCTTCGGGTGGAGATGATGCAAATGGCATTGTAGTCGATAACTCAGGTAATTTTTTCGTCAGTGGCGATTACGTACATAGTCCCATTATTTTCGGACTTGATACCTTGGGTTTTGCCATAACTGCCGATACAGGACAAGAGTTTTTTTTCGTAGCAAAATATAAATACGATACAGCAATTTGCGCCGTGGAAATTGCTCTGGATGCACCGTCAACAACCCGAAAAACAATTGACAATCCGGATATAGCGATATACCCTAATCCCGCAACAACTGAATGTACTATCAGTTTGGGAGAGAATTTTCCCGAAAGATCAATAGCTGCTCTTTACGACATTACTGGAAGGCTGATAAACACCTATCTATTGTCTGGAAATAACCCGCATATCTCCCTTCCGGAACTACCGCCGGGAGTATATTTATGCAAAATAACTATCGGCGACAACAGAGTCGTTTTTAAAAAGATACTACTTACAGACTAATCCCGTTGGCCGGATGCCTTTACCTGAATCTCCGCTGGTCCGAACGTCCGCTTGGTCCGTCTCTGGTCCAAGCATCCGCTTGGTCCCTCTACTTGCTAGCATTTACTTGCTTAATTACCTAATCCCCATCGTAACAATTGCGGGGAGTTCCCATTGCTCTAATGGGGGGTGTTCTAGCTCCTTAAATTCAGGAAGCATTGGCTTCCAAAACCCGGCATATGCTCCATCGAAGCTTGCCGCACTCGCGCTGTTACCTAAACACCAAAACCACCTTGGCCGCTGCGTTGGCCCATCCGCATCCCCTGAACCCAACCTCAATCATAATCTCTGACCGCAACTTTACCGATATTTGTTACAACGTCCCTGACTATCATTTTAGACAAAGCAGAAAACCAATACCTAAAAAAGGAAAACAACATGGCTGCCTGGACATCAATGTTTACTTACGACCCAATACCAGCCTTGTTATCATCGGGTAATAAAGCCACTGTTTTTTTTACAGAGAGGGATCTGCTGGGCGGGCAGGATAAAGGCCTTGAGGTGATTTGGGATTTGCCGGAGGCACAGAAAATTGTAAAGAAACAACAGGTCGATGGCTCCTGGAAATACCCCGGAGGCAATAAGTATATCCGGTCAGTGGAGAATTACAATCAGATAGAGACCTTTAGAAACCTTGGGTATCTCGTGGAGTCTTATCGTTATGCCCGAAGCAGCGAAGTAATTGTAAAAGCAGCGAAATTTCTGTTTGGTTTTCAAACCGATGCGGGAGACATAAGAGGAATTCTCGGCAATCAGTACACACCATACTACACAGCCGCCATTCTGGAGTTATTGATAAAGGCGGGTTATGGTAGTGATAAGCGGGTAGAAAAGGCATTTCAATGGCTTGCGGCTATCCGTCAGGATGATGGTGGTTGGGCTATTCCACTAAGGACTATGGGCAAAAAGCTGGATGTAATTTCTATGGACACTGCAACACTGGAGCCTGACAGGTCTCAACCGTTTTCGCACCTTGTTACGGGGGTGGTCCTTCGTGCCTACGCCGCACATCAGCAGTATAAAAATTCACCGGAGGCGAAGCATGCTGGGAAACTCTTGTTGTCCAGTTTATTAACAAGGACAATTATACTGACAGGGGCGCTGCTGACTACTGGTTAAAATTCACTTACCCATTTTGGTTTACCGATCTCATCTCAGCCATCGACAGCCTTTCCAGGCTTGGGTTTTCGAAGGATGAACCACAAATGGAAAAGGCAATTGTATGGTTTCTTTCCCATCAGCAAGACGACGGACTCTGGCATCTGAAAACACTAAAAAACAAGAGTTTGTATCAAACCCATTTATGGCTATCGCTGGCCATCTGCCGGATCATTAAACGACTTTATGAATGACTTTGCTCCTGATGCAGATAACATTCACATCACCCTCTTTGCGCCTTTTAAAATCAATCCACCCCGAAAAAACTCAGACCCGCGTCTTAGCGTCTCTGCGCGAAATTTGAGCCCCACCTAAAAAACAAATTTTGAAAACCCAACACATTACACATACCTTTGCGCTTCCAAAAAACACGACAATGCTTTTCCTGTTCACAACATACAGCCACAACAGCGATATTCCTGCTCAGGAGTATTCGGGAAAGCAATTTTTATAACTGCCGTTTATAACAGGCAACAACAATTTTATTCATCATTTTTTACAAAAAATTTATGGACTCCCAACCAAATTATACTTGGGGTACATCTGTAGTTGATAGATGCTTCATTGACTCATACTCATTGTTTATCAGGCTGCATAACCGTTTGCCCCATTATTTATACATAAAAAATTTCGACGAAAAGAAGGGCTACGCCTGCATTCGCGAACATTACGCTACGCTCATTAAAGACGAATATGTGCGCAACGAGCTGGACTGTAACAAGAAGAAAGAAGAAAAGATCTTTACAGTAATTGTGCTGGAAAACGAAGCAATTATAGAACTGGGCGAAGAGTACTGCGACATATTCTACAGCCCATCGGCTTCAGCAACCATAATGGAACTGAAAGAAAAACTAACCAGCTTCAAAAAACGAGCCAGGCAGGAACCGCAGGAGATCAACATTATTGGTAAGGGCGAGGACGGCCTTAAGTTAATGGAAATGGAAGTGAAACGCGTTAAGCTGGATATCGGCCTTCATTACAATGAAGATTTCAGAGAAATGGATGCGCTCATCCGCAAGCGTTTAAACAAGCACCAGGACAAGGGAATTGTCTTGCTGCATGGCGAACCGGGCACCGGTAAAACTTCTTACCTCCGTTACCTGGTAGGAAAGATCAAAAAGAAGGTGATGTTCATTCCGCCCAACCTTGCCGAGCACATTGCCAACCCCGAATTTATTAAACTGCTGATCGAAAATCCGGATAGTGTGCTGATCATTGAAGATGCCGAAAGGCTCATTACCCAGCGCACCTCCGGCTCCGATTCGCCCGTTGCTAGTATGCTCAATAT
>CANCOG010000352.1 GCA_947379685.1 Flavipsychrobacter stenotrophus
CTGAAGTGGAGGAACTGGTGGAGCCAGGGGAACTGGACCCTAATTACATTCATACTCCTGGTATTTATGTGCACCGTATTTTCCAGGGTGTTAATTATGAAAAAAGGATAGAGCAGCGGACTGTGCGGCCGCGTAATTAAGTTTCACGCAAAGTTCGCAAAGGGGGGCGCAAAGCCTATTAAATCAACCGGTTTTGTGAGTGAGCAAAGCGCATTAAGGGCAAAATCGGCATCATTTTTTACAATTAAAATTTTCCCGAAAGGGATTTATATATGGCACTGAATAAGGAGCAAATAGCACGCCGTATTGCACAGGAGTTGCAGGATGGCTTTTATGTTAACCTGGGGATAGGTATCCCGACACTGGTGGCAAATTATATCCCTGAGGGGATCAGTGTTGTTCTACAGAGTGAGAACGGTCTGTTGGGTATGGGGCCCTTCCCGTTGGAAGGGGAGGAAGACCCGGACCTGATCAACGCGGGCAAACAAACGATCACTACCCTGCCGGGCTCTGCATTTTTTGACAGCGCCATGAGCTTTGGGATGATTCGTGCAGGTAAGGTACACCTGACGGTTCTTGGTGCCATGGAGGTAGCTGACAATGGTGATATCGCCAACTGGAAGATACCCAAGAAAATGGTGAAGGGTATGGGTGGTGCCATGGACCTGGTAGCGGCGGCAAAAAACATTATTGTTGCCATGCAGCATACCAACCCCAAGGGCGAAAGTAAATTATTACCGCAGTGCTCGCTCCCGCTTACCGGGGTGGGCTGTGTGCGTAAAATAGTGAGTGACCTTGGTGTGTTTGATATAACACCCGATGGGTTCCGCTGTATAGAATATGCCCCTGGCGTAACTATTGATGAAATTAAGGCTAAGACTGCAGGCAGGCTGGTGATAGCTGACGATGTGAAGGAAATGGTGGTTTAGTCTCTTCTATGATACTATGGCCCCGCAGTAGATAATTTCAGCTGCGGGGCTTTTTTTGCCAACTGCCCTTGGTTGACTTGAGATCAAATTGGGATAAGCAATCGAACTAAGAACGGTGTTTCTTTCTTCTGCGCTGTTGATATATAACATTTTTGGACGAGCTGCTCGTTCGCCAACCCAAATAATCTGAAGTTTTAAGCGCGCTACACTACTTTCACATTTCTAAAAGTTTTCTATTCCCTACATTCCACTATATTTGTCTGGTGAGTTTTCTATATCCGCTTTTTCTTACGGCTGGTGCCGCGTTAGCCATACCTGTACTGATACATCTGTTTAACCTGCGTAAGTACAAGGTGGTGTTGTTCCCGCATACGCGGTTCCTGAAAAATATTCAGCTCAATAGCCGCAAGCAGTCGCAGGTGAGGTATAAGGCGCTGCTGGCTATGCGCCTGTTGTTCCTGGCATTCCTTATCCTGGCATTTGCGCAGCCATTTTTTAATAATAATAACAAACAAAATACAGGCAATAAACTGCAGCTTATTTATGTGGATAATTCCTGGAGCATGAGCGTAAAAAAGGGTGCCCGCACTATGCTGGACCTTGCGAAGGAGAACGCCGCCCGCCAGATAAAATATGCAGCACCAGGTACACGATTTTTACTGTTGACCAATGACAAACCTACAAGTTACAGATCAGAACCAGCAGACAAGGTATTTGCGCAGGTAAATGCGCTTGATTTCACTTCTGCTACCAAGACAGTGGCACAGGTTGTGGCTGTGGCTCAGAGTATGGTACAGAACGAAGGTGTTGCCGGTGGCGACCTTTATTATTATTCCGATTTCCAGGAAAGTTCCTTCCCTATCCAGCCTGATAAGGCCTTAATGAAGAACATTACCTTCTATGGCTTGCCAGTTCAGGCTGAAGAGGTGCAGGATGTTTACATTGACACTGCCTACCTGGCAATTCCAGTATTACAGACTGGTAAGAATAATAACCTTGTAGTACACACACGCCTTGGCGGCAAGCAGGTAAAAGAGGCGGTGGTTTTGCAACTTATGGTGAATGGCCAGGTGAAAAGTGCAGCCACGCTCAACTTTACGGATAAAAAGGAAAGTATTGATACCTTGAGTTTTCAGGTGAACGATGCGAACTGGCAGCAGGTGCAGCTTACGCTCAACGATGCGGTTGTAAAATTTGATGATACATTCCGGATATCGGCCAGAAGTTCTTCAAATCTTGCTATCCTTGTACTCAACGAGGGGCAGCCTAACCCTTATCTGCAGGCAGCTTTCAGGGCCTATAATGGTTTCAGGCTGAACCAACTGGATGCTATCACTGCTCCTAAAGAATGGAATAATTATAACCTGGTGATATTGAACGGGATCACCCGTATTGACGAGAACCTGGGTAAGGGTATTAATGAAGCGCTCCAACAAGGGCAAAGTATTTGCATTTTTCCGGGTAAGACTGCAAATTTTGCGGCTATTAACGATGGTTTAAAGCAAGTGGGTGATATTCATATCAGTGCACTTGATTCGGCGAGCCAGACTGCCAGCAACCTGCAACAGGGCAGCGCACTGGTAAAAGACCTTTTTGAAAAAATACCAGATAATGTTCAGTTGCCCGTTGCAAACTGGCATTACAGCATTAGTGCAGGGTTGAATGCCAATCAGCAGTCGGTACTTAGCTTCCGGAACGGAGATCCTTTACTGGCAAGGTATACGCCATCAAGAGGACAATTGTATATCTGTGCTACATCGGCCGATCTGTCTGCCGGGAATTTCCCTGGCAGCTACTTCTTTGCTCCTTTTTTGTACCAAATGGCTATGCAGAGCAGCAGCAGTAATATCTATGCAGTGACCGCAGGTGCCCAGCAGCCCATTTTCCTGCCAATGACCAATGTATCAGAACGCAACACGATGCACTTGTATGCGGCGGGGATTGACGTAATACCTCCGCAACGACCTAATGGGGCAGGGCTTGATGTATTTGTGGACCAGGCAGTACAACAGTCGGGGTTTTATGAATTGGCTGCACCGACGGGAGATACCACGCTGGTGGCTGTTAATCAGGACAAAGTAGAATCGCAACTTGCGTATAAGGACATAGGCGCGTTGAAAAAAGAATGGAGTGGTGATAATATTAAATGGCCCGACATGACGCGCGGCGGCAACCTAAAGGACGCATCGGGTGGTGAATTTCCGTTGTGGAAAGTATGTGTCATCCTTGCCCTGATCATGCTGGGTGTCGAGACCTGGCTATTGGCAAGGTTACCAAAAGTGGCGGGTGCATAGTGGAATTGTAAGTCACCTTAACCGCAGAATAATTTAGCCGTTCGTTGTGATGGCATTGGGGAAATAACTTAACCGCAGCGTAGCACGGAGTTAGGCGCAGAGTTCCACAGAGTTTTGGTGAGGTTGGAGTTTGGCAGATTGCGCAAAGTGGCCGCTATTTCAGGATATTGTGGAAATAGCTTACCACTGCTTGCGGTAATGGGAGACTCAAGGGTAATACCATCGACTTAACGAGATTTTCTTTGTGCTCCTGTCTGTAGGCAGACAGTTTGACGCGAAACCTTAAGCCAATGATATTGGGCGTATGGTGAACTGAGGCTGTTATGTCTCAAAAACCTGAACCCCAAACTTCGGGAGGTACCTGTACTATAAAATCAAAAACACCGGACTATGTAACTATCCGTATTTGAATGGTTTTGCAAGTACATATTGATCGGCTGAAGGTTTTTGACCAAGGCTTCTCATAAAACGGTAGTGGGAAGCAATTGCTGCAAACATTGTTGGCATGGAGTGGTATTCAATATTGAACTCTTTGCACTTTTGCTCAACTATCTTGCTTACTGCAGGGTAATGAACATGACTGATACGAGGGAAAAGGTGATGTTCTACCTGGAAATTAAGACCACCAACAAACCATGAAATTGCCTTGCTTTTTGGGGCAAAATTAGCGGTTGTTTTTATCTGGTGGATAGCCCATTCATTTTCAATGATCTTATCGTCGCCGCTGATGACCTCAAATTCGGTTTCTTCAACCACATGCGCTAACTGAAACACAACGGATAACGAAAGACCCAGTGCCATATGCATTGCTAAAAACCCTACAGCCCAAGGGCCCCAACCTACTATTGCAACCGGGATAGCGATATAGAACACAATGTATAATAGCTTGCTTACCCAAAATATGAGATGTTCGCGGGTGTCCATTGCCCGAAGCTCTGTGGTATAGATTTTCTTTGTACCGTACTTCACCATATCAATAACAAACACCCACAGGAAAGAACTGAGCGCATATACCAACCACAGATAAATATGCTGTAACCGATGTGCTGGTTTCCATACCTGGGTTTGGCATTGACGAATAACCGGACTTTTAGCAATATCATCATCTATACCGTCTACATTGGTGTATGTATGGTGAATGATATTGTGTTTTTGCTTCCAGATAAATGCGTTGCCGCCAAGTGCGTTCAAAGTGAGCCCCAGCAGTTCATTAACCCACTTTTTCGTGGAGTAGCTGCCATGGCAGGCGTCATGCATGATATTAAACCCGATACCAGACAGCGTGAAACCTAAGGCTGCGCACAATGCTATTGCGGCAATAGTAGGGAAATGCATGGTGAGCAATGCGACATAAATACCGATAGCAACCGGGACGAGTATTATTGTTTTTAAATACAGTTTCCAGTTACCTGTCTTCTCTATTCCGTTTTTTATAAAATAGTTATCTACATCCGCCTTTAATGCCTGAAAGAACACGGCGTTTCTGTTATTATAAGTGAGCTTTGCCATACGATAAAGGACAAAATTAACCAAAAAAACTTGCATTAATAGTTAAGATTGCAATGAACAGGCGCAAAAAAAGTGCTCTAAAAAAAAGTCTAAAAAATATTTGCAAGAACCAAAGAAATGTACTTATCTTTGCACCCCAATAACGAAGGAACGGGCATTATTCCTGTTCATTTTTTAAGAAGGATTGGTAGTTCAGTTGGTTAGAATGCCGCCCTGTCACGGCGGAGGTCGCGGGTTCGAGTCCCGTCCAGTCCGCAAATAATCTCGTAAAGCGCTGCAAATCAATCATTTGCAGCGCTTTCTTTTTTGAGGTGGCAGAAAAGGTGGCATTTTTTGAAATTTATTTTTTATAATGCAATGAACACGTGAAAAACGTGATTGCTATTCTCCACAAATGTTGCACATTACCTTCACTACCACCTACTTATAGCGTTTGTTCTAATGCTGATTTCCACTGCCATTAACTTGATAACAGCCTATGTCATTGCCTGGCGGCGTGATTTCCGTAGCCCCGAATATAGGGTCAACGGGGACAACTGACAAGGGGCTGAAAGCACGATATCCTTTTCCTATTGCAGGGGAAGACGATTGCAGTCGGAAATTAAAACCTGTGGCATAGGCGATGTTCATGACACCATCTGTTGCAGGTAATGAAAAATTGACGAACATGGGGTTGTTTGCGCTCACAAGCTGCGGTGCGTTATAAGATTGCCCAGGAACATAAGAAGCCGGAAGAAATGAAGCTGGAAACGGAATATCTGTAGGCTGTGGTATCGTGATATAGGTCTGTGGATAGAACTGGTTAACGATACCCACTGAATCGCCATAGTTAAAAGCATAACCGTAACGGATATGGGCGGTATCAGCAAGCGGATTGTTCACTATCCTT
>CANCOG010000353.1 GCA_947379685.1 Flavipsychrobacter stenotrophus
AAAGATTCTTCAGGCATTGTTATTGATGTTACTGATTTCTTTAGGGGTGATAATCAGCCTATAGGACTCGGAGCGTCAACCAAGAAGCGTTTCAATCTATCAAGCCAGGTATCTGACAGGTCTTATATTCAGGGTATTAATTCATACCCGATAAATACCGAGGTAAGGGTGGTGCGGACGTTTAATTCTACGCCCTCTTTTACTCCGGCAGGTGGCCCTCCAAGTCCGTTCCCGTCGGTAACATTTCCGGCTGCATTTGCTACAGGGGCAGTTACTCTTGAAATGAACAATTCGTTTATCCTGTTGCCCAAGGTTCCCATGCATCGCCGCCTTTACGACCCGAGGGTTGGATTTTTTGCAGATGATTTTACCGAATATGCCGACAATCAGCAGAGAGCAGAGAACAACATTTTTATTTGCCGCTGGCGCCTGGAACCACGAGCTGAAGATGTGGAAAAATGGAAACGCGGAGAACTGGTGGAACCTCAAAAACCGATCATTTATTATATTGACCCGGCAACGCCTAAAAAATGGCGCCCATACCTGATTGCCGGCATCAACGACTGGCAGAAAGCGTTTGAGCAGGCTGGTTTTAAGAACGCAATCATGGGTAAGGAATGGGATCCCAAAGACTCGGTTGCCAACCTGGAGGATGCACGTTATTCTGTATTGCGTTACCTGCCCTCTGATATTGCCAATGCCTATGGCCCGAATATTCACGACCCACGTACAGGTGAGATCATTGAAAGTCACATTGGATGGTATCATAATGTGATGAAGCTTGTGCACGACTGGTACATGGTTCAGGCTGCTGCAGTTGATCCAAAGGCACGTAAAATGGAATTTGATGACGAGCTAATGGGGCAACTGATAAGGTTCGTATCCTCGCACGAAGTGGGGCATACCCTGGGGCTAAGGCACAATATGGGTAGTAGCAGCCGCACGCCTGTTGAATTATTACGCAATAAGGCATGGGTGGAAGCACACGGGCATACCGCTTCAATTATGGATTATGCCCGTTTTAACTATGTGGCGCAACCGGAAGACAACATAAGTGAAGTAGGCTTGTTTCCGCGAATTGGTGATTATGACAAATGGGCGATAGAGTGGGGTTACAAGGCAAGCTTCGCAACTACCGATAAAGAAGACAAGAAAATTGTGAACAAATGGGCGACGGATAGCTTGAAAGCTAATCCCCGTCTGTGGTTCGGTACAGAGTCAAATCCTTTCGACCCGCGCTCACAAACGGAAGATCTGGGTGATAACAGTATGAAGGCGAGTGAATATGGCATCAAAAACCTGAAAAGGATCATCGTTCAATTGCCAGAGTGGACTAAGGAAGAAGCTGATAAGTATGAAAACCTCAGGGATATGTATGGTGCACTTCTCGGCCAGTATTCCCGTTACATGAATCACGTGCTCAAGAACGTGGGCGGCGTATTTGAGTCCCCCAAAAGCGTAGAACAAACTGGTGAAGACGTTTATCAGCCAGCTCCGATTGCTACCCAGAAAGAGGCGATCGCCTTCCTGAACAAGCAATTGTTTGAAACACCAAAATGGCTGTTGAACAAGGATATCCTCAATAAGATCAGTAACCCTGTCTCATCGGAAATGCTGGGTAATGTGCAGGCAAGTGTTATCAACAACCTGCTTTCTCCAGGCCGTCTGAACAGGATGTCGGTGAGCAGCAATCGCTTTGGCGATAAGAATACTTACACGCTGCCAGCAATGCTTGACGATGTGAAGAAGGGCGTGTGGAGCGAACTGGCATCAAAAAAGGCAATCGATGGCTTCCGTCGCAATTTGCAGAAAGCCTACGTTGAAGCATTGATCAATATCCTCAACCCCAATGCTGCACCGCCAATGGGCAATCAACCGCCAATCAACACCCGGAATACCGACGTTATGTCAGTTGCGAGGGCACAACTGGTTGCATTGAAAGCAGAGATCAGCGCAGCTATACCCGGGACTGGCGATAAAATGAGTAAGTACCACTTGCAGGACCTTGCTTTCCGGATCACCAAGGCACTCGACCCAAGAGGATAAATAAAACTAAATGACTGAAAACACCGCTTCATTAATTTGGAGTGGTGTTTTCTTTTTATGTATATTGGAAAACCGAAGCGGCTGGCGATATCCCGTCAAGGATGCGCCGCCACCCAGACTTCCCCATCTTCGAATATTTCCTTTTTCCAGATGGGTACAGTAAGTTTCAGTGTGTCAATAATAAAACGACAGGCATCGAATGCCGCCGCTCTGTGGGCGGCTGAAACAGCAATAATGACGGGAACTTCGCCTACTTCAAGCACGCCAATCCGGTGATGGATCAGTACTTTATGAAGCGGCCATTTTTCCATTGCCTGCAGGGCAATTTTATTCATTTCACTTTTCGCCATGGGTTCATATGCCTCAAACTCCAGGCGCAAAACCGTTTTGCCCTTGGTAGCATCGCGAACAGTACCAATAAAAAGGTCTATCCCTCCAGACTGAGGAGACATAACGGCATCTGCACACCCTGTAATGTTCAGTGTTTGTGAGGTAAGCAAAATATCGATCATTGTTGGTAGGTTTAGCCGCCGCTTACCGGGGGGATTATTGCTACTTCATCTTTTGCTCCAATAGTCAGGTCTGGCGCTGCATATTCATTATTCACTGCGAGCAGGTAACTAGAAAGCTCGGCCAGGCTGGGGTAGCGTTCTTCGAGGGCCGCTTTCAGATCAACTGTAGTTACTTCATTTTCCAGGGCAAAATCAATTGAACTTCCTCCGAAAATCTCTTTGGCGATACCAAAGGCTAATATTTTAATGATCATACCCAGGGCGTATTTAGGCTAAAGCTACGCAAATTCTATTTTTTCTGCGAAATTATTATCATTCCTGCTTAAAATTTGCATAACAAAGAATAATATTTGAATTTTTTGATAACAAAAATTTGGTTAACGATTTGTGATCAATATCAATCGGAAATTAGAAAAATATTGCTTGCAATTTGTCATTACTATTTCATGAAATGCAATACAGCAAAGGGTTTCAGTTATTTTTTTGAGATAAATAATTGAATGTCTGACAATTGATTCTCGTCAATAAAATCGCGAAAATGACCTTTATTTTTAAAATTACATCAAAAAATATTTGTTAATCGATAGTGAAAATACGAAAATAAAATTTTAGATTTGTTGTAGTAATTAACAAAATGGAAACCTAAAACGCAAGATTATGAAAAAGCTAACTAGTTATCTCGCCGCATTTTCCTTCGCAATGATTTGTGCAACTGGCTATGGACAGGAAAGAGGAATTGAACAAACTACAAGCCTTTTTAAGAAGATCACGAAAGAGCGTGGACAGCTCTATGGCTCTGTTGTTGTTGACGCAGCCTACAAGGTTAATGCTGATAGCGTTGCTAATCGTAACGAAGGAACTCAATATGCTAAATTACCTGTAAACTCAGGACAGGTATCATTAAAGAGGGTACTCCTCGGTTATAATTATGAGATCAATAACAGGTTTGGCGTGGAGTTCCTGGCTGCCGCTGAGGATAATTCATTCATCCCTTTTACTGCAACTACTAAGAATGTAGTGTTGCAGAATCAGTTCAACCCATATATAAGGGTGGCCAGCCTTCGTTACAACAATGTTTTTTATAACAGCGATCTCGTAATTGGCCAGATCTATACACCAGCTTTTGCCGGTAATTCAGAAAAACTGTGGGGATACCGTAACATTGAAAAGACAGTTTCTGAAATGTATGGTACTGCGGCCTCCAGCTTTGGTGTTTCGCTCCAGGGTTACCTACCAGAAGATGAGAATTTTGGTTACAACCTGATGGTTGCCAACGGAAGCGGTGCAGGGCCGTTGAACATTGCCAACAAAGCACTATACGGAGAAGTGTTTTATCGCTTTTTCGGACAAAGGCTCACCATCGATCTTTATGCTGACTATACAAAGCTGAACGCCTCACAAAGGATAGAGCATAGCCATCAGATGAACAAAGTAATTATTGCATATTGCGTGCCTAGATTTACACTCGGTGTAGAAGCTTTCACCAACACGCTCAAAGGTGACAATATTGCCACAAGGCAGCTGGAAAGTCTCCCGGATACTATTGCCACAAAGTGCCTCGCTTATTCAGTATTTATGAAAGCAAGGATCATTGGCAAGAAACTCGGCATTTTTGCCCGCTACGACAACTTCACTGCCGGACTTAATAATAACGACGCACTCTATTCGGGTTATAACAACCAAAACTATTATTACAACCCGAAAGTTGCCCGTCAGTTTGTTACTTTCGGATTGGACATACGTCCTACAAAACATTTGCACATTATGCCTAACGTATGGTATAGCGAATACAGGAACAACAGCACAAAGCTGGGTGTTAAGGAAAACATGGGCTTTGACCTGGTTTATCGCCTGACCGCTTCCTATAATTTTGGCAGATAAAGACGCTTGCACTCTAAACCAAACCGCTAAATCAGGGCTGTCTCTTAAAAAAGACGGCCCTCTTTTATATTTTGCAGGTCGACGTTACGACAATTTCCAAACAAATTCATTTTAGCAATTGTTGCAAGTACTTATTGAAGTTACCGGTCTCGTTACCCAATATCGCAAAAAACTCCCTGTCAAACCGTTCTACCGCCCTTACAGCCAGTTTTACCAGGTCATTGCCGCTAGCTGTGAGTTCAACAGCTTTTGCTCTTGTGTCCGTTTCATGTTCCTTACGACCGATCAATCCTTTCTTTTGAAGAGTGCGTAAGACGGTGGATGTGGTCATGGGGTCAATTTTGGAATGCGAGGAAAGCAGCACCTGAGTAACCTGAGCGTGTGTTTGTGACAGCCACGAAGTACTGGCTAACAGTACAAACTGCGAGTGGGTCAGGTCAAATGGCTCCAGCGCCTTTCGAATTTCGCGCTGCCACAAAGTTGTAACCTGCCAAAGCAGAAATCCGCTGCTTTCTTCAGCCTTTTCAACCCCAAAAACCTTCTCATCTTCCTTCATTATTCAATCAATTTGATGCGGGTTACCAGCAACCAATTCTTAACCCTTTTTGAGGAGCTAAAGTTAAGTCAACTGAATCCAATTCAAAAGAGCCAGTTTGCTTGCCGTACTGGAAACTACAACTTGCTGGCGAACTTGATCTGTGTCTTCACTTCTTCCGGAACGGCATTGGCAATGCCTTCTGCAACCAGTTTCTTCCATAAAAATCCCAATGGACCTTCTACCTTCATGGTGGTCGTTATCTTCAGGCCAGCAGGAGTATCCTCGAAAGTGTGCTCACCATACATTTTCGCAAGCGGAAAACGCGTAAGGTCTACAAACTTCCTGTTCTTTTCTGTTTCTATCAACTCAATTTTCACTTTCGGCCCCTTCCTGGGTTTAAGTGTAAAGTGATTGCCTTTTTCAAAAGGACCTTCCATTGTTGCGTATTCAATACCATTATCCCAGGTATGCCAGTTATTTACATCTGCAAATAGCTTCCACATTTGTTCACGGGTTACCTCATTGGTGATTGTAGCGTGCGATTTTGTCCACATGTTCGTAATTTTTTAGTAAATCCATTTATTGTAAGTGCAAATATAATAAGTGTACTTATAAAAATCAACAAAATCTGCAAAAAAA
>CANCOG010000354.1 GCA_947379685.1 Flavipsychrobacter stenotrophus
CTTGTTGCGGGCTTGCATACTTTATTGGTGTACAGGAGTACCGGCCGGGCTTTTTCCATGACGCTGATCTTCCTCCTCATTTCACATTTGCTGGTTTGGTATTCAACATTCCTTACCCGCACGGGTATTTTGGGCAAAACATCGGTTCATGCATTTACGGGGGACGGCGAGGCTTTGTACTACCATTTGCTGGCAGTAATGGCCTGGCTTGTATTGTTGACTGTTGGTTTCCTGGTGTGGCGCTGGCGAAAAATGCCGCATATCAAGAGCGAAGAAGCAACTTTGTCGCGTGAGTTTTGGATGTTCATTGGTGCAGCAGTACTGTTTATTTGTGCTATTGTTATCATATGGGATACGTCATTGCCAGTTTGGGCACCACTGGCCAAACTGATCACCAAGAAGGACTGGGCGCCACCCGTAGACGTCAAAAAACATTATAACGATATACATGTCTGGATCGCTATCATTATTGGGTTCCTTTCGGGGTTGACGATGTACATGCGTTACAAGGATACAGATTCAAAAATTTTGTGGAAGCGCATAGGTGTAGTTACTGGTATTGCGGCCATTGTGGCCGGTGGGATAGGTGTGGCACAGCATATCACGACATGGCAATATAGTTTAATGTTGTTCTCGGCTTGTTTCAGTATTGTAGCCAGTATTGCCTATGGCATAAGTATTCAAAAAGGAAGGTTGAAAAACCTGGGACCTGTTGTGGCACACTTTGGTTTTGGTGCAGTGTTGCTGGGTATATTATTGTCTTCTTATAATAAGTATGCTATTTCTCTGAACACTACCGGAGAAATGTTCAGGTTCGGAAAGGCATCACATGAAGAGGAAGCCCGCGAAAGCAGGGAAAATGAATTGCTGCCTATCGGGACTGCCGTTGCTATGGGCGACTATTATGCCACATATGTTGGTGATAGCAGTGTGCCGGGTAAGGACAGGAGGGTATATTACAAGGTGAAGTTCGAGCGCATGGATTCATCGGCACATAAAGTGCTGGAGCAGTTTATGTTGTACCCTGATGCGTTCATCAACCCTAAAGGCAATGAAAGCGGCCTGAGTGCCAACCCCGATACAAAGCACTACCTCACCAGGGATATTTACACGTTTATTAGTCAGGCTACAGATAAAGCAAAATCTGATACCAGCACCTACCGCAGTCATATTGTACAGAAGAAGGGTGATACTATCTTCCTTAAGAGTGGCTACGTAGTATTCAATGGCTTTGATAAGAATGTAACGGATAAGCGCTACCACCCGGGTGATAGTGACATTGCCGTAGCAGCCAACCTGACCGTACATGACAAGCATGATGTTGTACACGAAATGAGGCCCTTGTACATAGTAAAAAACAAGCAGTCTATAGAGCACCTGGAGGATACTATAAAATCAATGGACCTGTATGTGCGCCTTGAAAACATCATTGTAAAATCTCAGGACTCAGCTTTCGCAGATATCATGGTGCGCCAGACCGACCCCATGGATGATTTTATTGTACTGAAAGCGCTGGTGTTCCCCTATATCAATGTCCTGTGGATCGGGGTAATTATCATGGTACTTGGGTTCTTCATCAGCCTGGGTAAACTTGTTTCCCGTAAACAACCATTAGCAAAGGGCAGCAACTTATTTCCGGTCGACAAAGGATCAGGAGAAGATGAACCTTTCATTGACGAACAGCCCGATGGGTTGGTGGAGCAGTTGGAGCCGGTGAAGTAGTTACTTATTGAATTGTTAAGGACGCGCCGTTACGTGTTCCAGGTCATTCTAATAACTCCTGACACGTATGCCAGTTCGTTATAACAATAAATGGTTGATAGAGAATTTTGAAAATGGTGGGGAAGTCAGTTTCATTTTCTTTTGGGGCCATCATCCCAAGATGAGTGGGGTTGTAGACCAATCATGTCTTAGCCAGTGGTATCCGAGCCAATTTGTTGTCGAAGAAATAGCCTATAAAACAGCGGAACATTGGATGATGGCCAATAAGGCGCTATTATTTGATGATTCGAAGTCTTTTGAAAAAATTATCGAGAGCGCTACGCCTCGTGAAGCAAAGGAGCTGGGTCGTTCTATAGTGGGCTTTGATTATCAAACCTGGGAAGAGAATAAACTCAATATAGTAAGGGAAGGAAACATCCATAAGTTTAATCAAAACCCCGACCTTTTTCGATATTTATTAAATACTAAAGACAAGGTTATTGTAGAGGCTAGTTCGGATGATGAGATATGGGGAATAGGTCTGGCACAGGATAACGCAGATATTGATAATGTTTATTGTTGGCCAGGTCTGAATTTACTTGGTTTTGCACTAATGGAAGTTCGCGATTTCCTCAGAGAATTCGGAATGTTTAATTCCATTGATATTGGGATAAAGCCTCCTTGGATGCAATTTCCGGATGTTGATTCGATGGACATGTTCTGGCAAATGGGATCTGGTGAAGATTACATCATGGAATTCTGCAAGCGCTATAAATGTTTGTCAAAGAACGAGGAAATTATATACAAACTCGTCCATCCTGCGCCACGTAGCTGGAGGAACTTTTATGATTAACTGGGTCTGTAATTTAGTCATTGCAATGAAACGATTACGGGGACACATTATGTGCGATTGGTGTTTTATCAGTTGATGACGTGCCGAGGATATTGTTTGCACTTCTTTTTCCTATATTTAACCACAAAACCAACCTCATGCGTTATTTGCTTTTACTGGTGGTGCTCGCCTTAATGACTGTTAATCTCAATGCACAGCCTATATCTTCTAAAGGTATTGATACACTTGTTGAGCGGACATTGAAGGCATTCGATGTGCCGGGCATAGCGGTTGCGGTAATAAAGGATGGCAAGGTGATCCACTCAAAAGGATATGGCGTAAGGAGTTTGAAAACAGGTAAGAAGGTTGACGAAAATACCCTTTTTGGTATAGCCAGTAACAGCAAGGCTTTTACCGCTGCGGCCCTGGGTATGCTGGTGGATGAGGGAAAGATAAAGTGGGATGATAAGGTGCGCCAATACATCCCGGAGTTTAAAATGTACAGCCCTTATGTTACTGAGGAATTCACGATCCGTGATCTGCTGACACATAGGAGCGGCCTGGGGCTCGGGGCAGGTGACCTGATGTTGTTCCCTGATTCTAATAATTTTACATTGAGTGATATTATAGGAAATTTACAATACCTGAAGCCAGTTTCCGGTTTCCGCACTAAATATGATTACGATAATAACCTTTATGTAGTTGCCGGGGAAGTTGTCGCCAGGGTCACCGGCAAGAGTTGGGATGCATTTGTTGAAAAGCGGATTTTTACGCCGCTGGGGATGACACACTCTGCCGGTTCATTTGACAGGCTAAAAGATAAAACCAATGTGATTGATGCGCATGCTCCGGTAGATGGCAAAGTACAGGTGATACAAAGAGATAATCTTAAGTTGGGGCATTCTGCCGGTGGTATCAATACGAGTGTTGCAGACCTCAGTAAATGGGTAATGGTGCATCTGGCTCATGGAGTTTATGGCAGCAACAGTCATTTGTTTTCGGAGGCTGTGCACGAAGAAATGTGGGCACCACAAACTATTATCCCGGTTAGGGTGGCTGGCCCTTATAACGCACATTTTTCAGCTTATGGCCTGGGATTTTTCATTAGCGATGTTAAGGGCTATAAACAATTAAGTCACACTGGTGGGCTGGAAGGCATAGTAACCCAAGTGACGATGATCCCGGAGTTAGGATTGGGAATCATTGTACTTACCAACCAGCAGGAAGGTGGGGCATTTTCGGCAATCACCAACCAGATAAAGGACAGCTACCTGGGGATAACCGGCACTGATAGGGTTGAGGAATATGCTGCAAGGAGACGCGGGGCCACAGACGGCGCTAAAAAGATTACTGATTCCATATGGCATATGGTGGATGCCAATGTAGCCAATGCCACTCCCCAGCCTGATTTTAGCCTGTTGGCGGGAACCTATAAAGATTCATGGTTTGGTGAGGTAACCATTTCATTGAAAAACGGTAAGCCGTGGTTTGAATCAAAACGTTCGTATAAAATTTCTGGGCAACTGTTCTTTTTGAAAGGGAATACCTATGTCGCCAAATGGACGGATCGGAGCATGGATGCAGATGCTTATGTGAATTTCTCACTGGACGAGGCTGGAAAGGGCAAGGCCATTTCCATGGGACCTATTTCGCCACTCACTGACTTTAGTTTTGATTTTCAGGATCTGGATCTTAGGAGAGAATAGGTTGCTTTTTGGGGCACATATGGTGGGCTCGAATGCTAAATTTGGTATTGAAGTATCACTCAAGGCAATCCCCTCGGGTAATTTTCTTACCTTCGCCCGGCACTTAAAACCAGTATATGGCTAATCGCGTTTACGACAATATATTACAAACTATTGGAAATACTCCCCTTGTACGACTGAATAAAGTTGTTGCAGACTTCCCTTGTAAAGTTTATGCCAAGGTAGAAACGTTTAACCCCGGCAACAGTATTAAGGACCGTATGGCCCTGAAAATGCTTGAAGTTGCTGAGCAGGAAGGAAAAATAAAACCAGGTGGTACCATAATTGAAGGCACGAGCGGCAATACCGGCATGGGCCTGGCGCTTGCGGCAATTATTAAAGGGTACAAGTGCATTTTCGCTACGACCGATAAACAAAGTAAGGAAAAGGCAGATATACTGAAGGCGCATGGTGCAGAAGTTATCGTTTGCCCAACGAATGTAGATCCGGAAGACCCGCGCAGTTATTATCAGGTTGCCCGCCGTCTGCAGAAGGAAATCCCAAATTCGTGGTACGTAAATCAATACGATAATCTGGCGAACAGGCAGGCTCATTATGAGCAAACAGGCCCTGAAATATGGGAGCAGACAGAAGGGAAAGTTACCCATCTGATTGTTGCGTCGGGTACAGGTGGTACCATTGTTGGTACAGGTCGATATCTCAAAGAGAAAAACCCGAATATTCAGGTATGGGCTATAGATACTTACGGTAGTCTGTTGAAGAAATGGTTTGAAACCGGCGAGCTGGATATGGGTGAAGTACACCCGTATATCTCCGAAGGTTTCGGCGAGGACTTTTTGCCTGAAAACTACGACCGTAATGCTATCGATCATTTCGAAAAAGTGACGGACAAGGATGGTGCATTGATGGCCCGCCGAATTACAAGGGAAGAAGGGATTTTTATTGGCTATTCGGCAGGTTCAGTTATTGCCGGTTTACGTCAATTGAAAGATAAGTTGAAAAAGGATGATCTGGTGGTGTGTATTTTCCACGACCATGGCAGCCGCTATGTAGCCAAAATTTACAACGATGAGTGGATGATGGACCGTGGCTTCCTGGAAGTTAAGACGGTTCGTGATCTGTTGGGTGGCCTTGGCCGCCGTAGGCTGGTTACCATAGATGAAAACAGCAAGGTAATGGACGCCCTTGAGTTGATGAAGAAATATGATATCGAACAGGTGCCGGTAATGATGAATAACGAAATGACCGGCTCGGTTACACAGGCAGGTTTATTCAAGAAACTGATTGAAATAGCTGACGTTCGCGACCAGTTAGTGGGTGATGTTATGGAAAAAGAACTGCCTGTTGTTGATATGGACACTCCGCTGGAACGCCT
>CANCOG010000355.1 GCA_947379685.1 Flavipsychrobacter stenotrophus
AAAATTAGTGCATCGGGTATCATCACCACCTTCTGCGGTACCGGCACAGGTGGTTATTCAGGGGATGGTGGCCTGGCCACTGCAGCCTTAATAGCTAGCCCTACTCAGGTGTCATTTGATCGGGCAGGAAATTTATACGTTGTGTCGGCCAGTGCTGCAAGGGTTAGGGTCATCAATACTTCGGGCATTATAAATGCATTTGCAGGAACGGGTACCAGTGGTTTTGGTGGCGATGGCAGCCCGGCTACAGTAGCCCTTATCAGCAATGCCTATGATATTGCTTTTGATTCCGCAAACATTGGCTATTTGGCTGATGCTGGTAATAACCGGATCCGGAAAATACTGCCATATGTAAACCATGTGCCTTATTTTTTGACGGGTCATGCCATCAACCTGGGTGTATGTATCAACCAGCCCACCAGTCTGAATTCATTGCTCGCTATCAATGATTCTGAGATAGGCCAAATGGAGTATTGGAGTTTGCTTTCTGCACCAACACATGGCACTGCCTATGTGTCCTACAACGCAATTTCAACAGGTGGCGCATTATTGCCTTCTGGTTTGTCCTACAGCCCGGCTACAGGTTATGTTGGTTTAGATACCTTCACCGTAAGGATCACCGACAGCGTGGCATCTGATACCGCAATTGTCTATGTTACAGTAAATGCAATACCTTCTGCAGGAGTTATAGATGGTAACGATAGCGTGTGTCCAGGCTACTCTGTTACGCTTTCAAGTTCGGTAACTGGCGGTGCATGGGCGAGTACCAACTCCTCGATCGCGACAGTTTCTTCGGGTGGTATAGCTACCGGTTTGGTGCCGGGTATCGATACAATATTATACACCATTGGCAATATTTGTAAAGAAGATACCGCCCGGTATCCCCTGATGGTTCAATGCCCAAATGCAGTCGATAACGTGAATGTTGGAAACAGTGTATTAAACCTCTACCCAAATCCGGTAAATGCGGGCAATTTTATGGTGCAATTTAATACACCAAATATGGAAAAGTGTCCTTTAACTATTAGGAATATCGTTGGGCAAATTGTCTATCAGGCACAGGTAGAGTCAGGCAAAGCAAACAAATTAGGGTTTAATGCACCCGCCGGTGTGTACTTTGTTTCAGTCAAGACAAATACTGGGATTTTGGATGGAAAACTCATATATGATAAGTAAGGTAAGCTGACCTTACTCATAAAGTTAAGTTTTAGCATTTACTAATTTTGAAACCTATAACAGACGTTTATGAAAAAAATAATGGTTGTGTTGTTTGCTGCATTTGCCGTGTCATCCTGTACGCATGAACCAAAGGTGGTCGCAGGAAAGGGTGGTAGCGCCATTGTTACTGTTTATCCACAGCATCACGAAAATGCAAAACGGTTGGTTAATGTGACCGTATTGGTGAAATACAATACTAGCGATGCCCCGGCTGGCGGATTGTATGATGATTCTGTTTCCGGCTCTAATCACGATAGCTTGGTATCCGCTGTTTTTGCCGGGTTGCAGAATGGTAACTATTATTTTTATGCCAGGGCCACTGATACTTCGGTTCATCAAGTCGTTAAGGGTGGTGCACCGTATACCATAACTTCGCAGAGTGCCCAGAGCATGGTTCTGCCGGTTAGCGAATAGTGGGTTTCGGATTTATCCATCTCCTGAATGGTCTTTCTATTACGTAATGACAAATAGTGGCTGCAATCAGCAATGCGCCAAATGCAAAATAGAAAAATAACTGGTCGGACAGGTGGAAGTATAGCAGGTTGAAGTGCCGGGAAAATTCGTATACCGGAAGCTGAAGAATATAAATCCCAAAACTGATCTCACCCAGGAATACGAATCCTTTCATATTCAATATCCGGTTGTTTCTTATAGCAATTGCGACTATCAGCAACATAAAGAGTGGAGCTATCAGCCCCGTTTGGTAACTCAGATAATCCGGACGGAAGGCGATGATCAGCATTATTCCAGCGAACAAAAGGGTAGGGACCAATTTTAATTTGAGCCCTTTGTCCTTTAGCTTTAGATAGCAATAGCCGCCAAGCATCCCTATGAGAAACTGGTTAATGTGAATGGCCGGGTGGAAGAAGACAAAATCCAGTAATTGATCGCTGATGTTATTTTTGTTCAGGTAATTGATCGAGTGATATATTTGAGAAGCAAGGAACAGCAGGATAGCGAACGTAATGAACAACTTTGTGTTCTTCTTCATGATCAACAGAAAAAGCGGAAACAACGCATAGAAAAACAGCTCCACCGAGACCGACCAACCAGGGATGTTAAGTGTGAGTGGATAGGAATAAAAAAATGATTGAATCAACAGTGCACTGTAAGTAATTTGTTTTCCGAAATTGACGGGCAGCGGGTTAGAATTAAAAAAAACAGCCAGGTATATACATAACAGGAGGGCAAATGTATATAATGGCACTATGCGTGCCACCCGTCGCCGGAAGTAGCGCCAATATTTGATGTCCTGGTCATAATGTGCAAGGAAAAGTACAAACCCCGATAAAACAAAGAAATAGCTCACCGCCAGATTACCACTATGGAACAGCCGGTAACTGGCAGAAAAAGGGAAAATGCCGCCGCTAAAATGATGTACAAAAACCATTATAGCTGCAACCGCACGGGTGGAGGTTAGTGCCTTTATCTGTTGAGTCATGTTGCGGTTTGCATAATGGGCAACGCAATAGTAAATAAAAAACCCCTAATTTCGCCGCCCGTTCAATATTTGGACTGCGGGGATATCACTTGCAAAAAAATATTGCCTGTTATTAAACTTCGCAACTGCAAAGCAATCTATTACAATACAGGGTTTTGAAAAAACAAAATCTGCACTACAATTCAATAATCAAATGAAAAAGTCTATTCTAATTGCCCTGGCCTGCTGCCTCGGTCTCGGAAGTTTCGCACACAAAGCAACAAACAAACATGCCGTACAACAATTGCGCTCTACTAAAACTTATGGCTATTCTAATCACAGCGATCTTCGCACGACTGGCCTTGGAGACACACTTGTCCTATCAAACGTAGTTACTGGTGATACACCAACCCTGTACCTTGCCGGTGGTCTTGATAGCGGTTATGTATCGGGTACCGATGTATATGAAGATATGGGCTTTGCTGAGCGTTATGATTTCAATAGTGCCGATAGCTCTCTGAAAGTGCTGGGTGTTGTCGCCCTGTTTGGTGGCAAATACAAGCCAACTTCTACTAAAACTGTTACTTTTTATACCTGGAGTGTAGGCCCACGCGACTCTACGAATATGCCTTATATTCTTTCCGGGTTGCCTAATTACGCGCTCGATTCAGTAAACGTTTCCATTACGCACCTCGGTATTGGTGCAAGTGATACAGTGTCTGATACCTTCAAATCATTCATGTTTACGACACCTACCAACTTCCTTTTCGGCTCGTTCTTTGTTGGTTATACAATCAACTATTCTTATGGTTCGCTTGCTGGCGATACTATCGGTGTGTATACGACGCGCGATGGTCACCGTGCCAGCGCCGATTATATTCCGCTCGGTGGTGGCGACACGCTCGTTAACGACCAGAATGCTACATTGTATGGTGACGGTACGGGCTGGCATGATAATGTCTGGGACAATTTCTTTATGGACATTGATTACTACATGTTCCCCATTGTAAAAGTAGGTGCACCTAACTCAGTAAAAGGGATAACGAAGAATAACTTTACGTTCTTTGGGAATTACCCAAATCCTTCTGTTAACAATACAAATATTAAGTTTTCACTGTCAATGCCTGCTGATGTAATCGTTACAGTTACTGACCAGTCAGGGAAGGTGGTGAAGACAATAAAAGAGAATGGTTTAACAACAGGTATGCATTTGCTGAATGTTGTTACCAGCGATCTGGCGGCAGGTAATTACGTTTACATCGTCCGTACATCTTCCGGCGATGGAATTGCCAGCCAGTTAAGTGTGATCAAATAAGGAACTTGTTGAAAAGGTTATTTGTTTCAGAAAGAGAGCGTTTTTACGCTCTCTTTTCATTTTGCGTTGTCATTAACAATAAATAACAAATAATCACTAATTTTAAAGCAAAATCTTGCCAGTGAAGCTGAGAATTATCTCTTGTGTTAGTTTGTTTCTGTTGTGCTGCTTTGCCACGTATGGGCAAGATACATTACGACTTCATTCACCTAAGTATATTTATAAAGGTCATGAATTTCTTGCAGGTATTGGGTTCCCGCAAGGCTCCAGCATGTCGGCCTCCGGAGGGTATATTGCTTATAATAATCAGCACGCTATCGGTGAACTCTATATAAAATACAGGTATCATAGGAGTAAGAAAATGTCTTACGGGCTCACTATCGCTTATGAAAATGAGACAGGTACAGCGTCCAGGGTATATTTAACGAGCAAGAACAGGTACTCACGAGAGGAACACCTCGGTTCTTTTAAGAAACAGGTGATAACCTTCGCGCCCGAAATGACATTAAATTACTGGGATATTAATCATGGTATGGTTAGGTTGTATGGTACACTTGGTTTGGGTATATCCTATGGTAATCAAATCGATACATACGATTCCAGCTACTACGTCGCCAGATATGTCAATGGCGTCAATAGCCTGGGGAACAGTATGGCTATTGATAATAGCCGGTATTTATTGAACTATTATTTTTCATTCCTAGGCGTGCACGTGGGCAGAGAGGTTGGTGGATTTATTGAGTTCGGTCTGGGTTACAAGGGTTTAATAAATGTAGGAATGTCGTATAAATTTTGATCAGGAATTATGAAGCAAACCCTTATTATAGCGTTGTTATTCTTTATGGCTTCCTGCTACAAAGTTCCGGATGGTTCGGTGCCTACAGGAGCTCCTCACTTTGTCGCGACATTGGATGGTGATTTATTGACGGATACTTTATTGTATCTGAAAACCAACAACAATTATACATACACTGAAACTATAACATTTACTACCACAACTGCCGGCGACGTTGCAAAATATCCGGTCACCTGCCACATTCATGGCCAGCCCCCGGGCGTATACATTACCCCAGATTCATTTACTTTGAAACTCAATAACTCCCAGAAATTCACCGTTTCAGCCACCACACCCGCCGCCGGCCGTTATTATCTTTTAGTGGATATTACCAGTGCACCATATGGCCTGCAGAGTTATCCGGTGAGGTTGATGGTGTATCCGTAATTTCAATTTCAAGCCCGATTAAACATTACATCTTTATTATTTTGAAGGTCTTTGGATAGTATTTACTGGTTACCTTTATGAAATATGTGCCAGCAGGAAAATTGGAGATGTCTATTTCTTTTTCGTTCGATTGGCAATCAGTAATGGAAATAATTTTTTGTCCAAATAAATCCATCATTTCAATTGAAGAGTATGGTTCCAGGTTGGTAACGTTGATTTTTGATGAACTTGGGTTTGGGAAAACGTTCACTTCGTTATCATTTGCTGCAACATTTTTTACGCCCTCTGGTATGTAAAATCCTATCGGGAGGAATTTGTAGTTAAATTGCGAGTCGGTAGGGTAGCATATGTTGTTTGGCATCACATGGATTTTGAAATTACAAAGTCCCGCGATAAGCGAATTAATGTAAAAGCAGGTAA
>CANCOG010000356.1 GCA_947379685.1 Flavipsychrobacter stenotrophus
CACTAATAGCTGAACATAGGTAAGCAAGATAGCAACAATGGATGCGATCTTCTGAACGCCGGTAGCATAGAGGTAGGGCACGTTCATAATATTGTCCGGGACTCCCTCCTTGCCACCTGATATAACAGAAATGCGCATTGCAAAATAGAGCCCCAAGGGAATGAGGTAGGGAACTAATGACCGGAAGCCCTTGCCAAAACTTTCATTTCTGAACAGGTAAAATGCCAGAGGTAGCAGCACGATCAAGGTGATCGCATATTCTTTCGAGAGCAACGCCAGGAAGAAACAAAGGAGTGCCTTGATCAACGAAGATTGCTTGCGACCGTCGTGATAACGAAAAGCATAGATGAACGTAAGGCAAATGAACAGCAGCGACATGATCTCGTCACGGCTTTTTACATTGGCCACTACCTCGGTATGTATGGGGTGCACCAGGAACAGGATCGCCGTGAGGAACGGAACGATGTAGTTACCGGGGAAAACAATGGTCCTCAAAAAATAGAGCAATACAATTACCGACAACACATACAACAACACATTGACCACATGCCTAGCATGCATGTCATGGATAGCTTTCGCTTGTGCCTCGTCTGAAATACTGTAGGGTTTTATTTCCTTGTTGTTGGCGGCTGGCGCATCTGTTTCCGGTAGGCCAAGTATCTGTTGCTCTATGGCGAAAGTAACTATCGATAGCGGCCGATAGCGACCTCCTGTAAGCGGATTGCCGGAATTTTGCTTGCTAAAATAGCTTTCAAACGCATCGGAGGTAAATATTTTGGGAATGCCAGCCAGCCCCTGCTTCACAAATTCATTTTCAACAATTATGGGCCGGTCATCGAGCGCGTACTCATTAAAAAAGCTATTAAAATAGAATATGATGCCTAATACGCCAATAATTATGGCCTGCATGCGGAAACTCATGATTGAAAAACCCTCATAAGCGGCATTGCCATTAGCCACCGGTGCTTGTTCCTGCTCAACTATATTTACGCCACCCGAAGACCGGGGACTACTCGTTTTTTGTTTTTTAGCCATCGTCAAAAATCCGTAAGCCTAAAAGTAAGCATTTTTGGAATTTCTGATGGGTGCCATGTTGTTTGAATCCAGAGCCACCTGGAAACAGGAACTATTTTTAATATCCAATATGTCAAAGAGCTTGCCGGACTACACCGACCTCAACATTTTTAAAATTGCTATCCTGACTTCGACAAACCAGGGGCGGTTACTGCCATGGCTGCTTACTTTGCATTCTACTTTAACCTGGATCCGACAAGCCGGAGGGCGGTTAGTTTCTCCGGCTCTTAATGTCGCACTCTACTTTAATTGTTTGGGTAGCCTTGGGTACCATTGTCATTAAGCTGCGCGCAAAGACGCTGAGGCGCAGTTCCCGGATCATCCAATCAAGGCTTTGTTGTTTGAAGCAAAGCCGCAAAGAGAATTCTGTTGACCTAATGACATCGGTCTTGTTTTTCTGGCTCCCGATTTAGATGTACCCGTTCATACATCTACTCTACCACGGCATTTTTACGTAAATAATGGCATTATTGTATTCTTTTGACATGAAAAATGTCTATTTCGGTGCAAATATATGACAAACGGGGTGCAGTTTCCAAATATTTTGGATTATTTTTGGAACATTTATTTTTGGAATGCTTATTTGGGTGTTTTTCAGCGGGTTTGAGACCTCCCACAACCCCTCCGAAGGAATGGCTTTTCGAAAACGAACACGTCCCGATATACGGCAGTTGTCCGGTGGATGCCCCTGCGACAACCTGCCGCTATTTTGACAGTGGTTTGGACAAAAAAAAGAGCGCCTCCTTTCGCGGTAGACAAAGCTACCAGCAAAAGGGAGACGCTCATCAAACAAAACCTCTAGCTTTACATTATAGCGGGGTCATAATAATTAACCATTATCGTAAACACATTTTGGCCGGTGGGCAAGCCTCCTACTGCGTATTGTGGTGTTACAATAGGTGGTTTTATCTCGAAATTAATATACCCGAGTGGAATGCCCAGAACAACGAAGTGATTGATATTAGCGAATACTGTTGCGACATTGGTTCCGGTGGCAACATAAGTTTGGTTGGTCATAAAAGTGGTTTTTTGTGGTGTTGGTGAGTTAATGATTTGTGTGGGTTAACGCCAGTTAAAAACTGGCGGGACTAGCTAGACACGAGTCGGCTTTGCACATTGGCTACGCCCCAGACTCGCGTCAGAAGGGGACCTCTAGCTTTACATTATAGCGGGGTCCTAATAATTCACCATGATTGTGAATATGCTTTGCCCGGTTGGCAACCCTCCAACAGCATATTGCGTTGTCACAACAGGTGGACTGGTTAGTAAAAATAATATACGCTATAAACCTTTACATTGTATAACATAGGCTCGTTATCAAAGCGTTTATAAAAGGCACTATCCCCATATAGCGACTGCTGTTTTATGTCTTCGTTAATAGTGATGAAAACGCAAAATGTCCCATTGAACAATAATGATGTATAGAAATAAATGTAGTATGAACTATCAGTTACTTTCTTATAAAGAAGTTTTTCAATTTTCTTTATGTTACGCTCGTTTTCTTTGTAATACTTATCGCTAGTTCTACTGTTCAGTAGAAGCCCACTTATTGAAAGTGAATCATGAATAAACCTTTCTCTGTTTGCTGATTTATTTTCGGGATTACTTTGATAATAAATTATATTGCCAAATATGCTATCAATAACCTTCCGGGTTAAAAGTGTTTTTTGGGGCAAGGGGATGTCATTAAGTATTTCTGAAAGTTTCATAGATAGTCCCAGATTCTTTAAGTAGTAAGGCTTCATAAAGTTTTGACTGGTAACATCAGGACAATAATAGTCTGCGAAAAAAGGGTAAATGCCAACATTGCTCTCAAAATAATGAGGCCCCCCTTTGGTCTGCCTACCTTCAATGGGACGTGAATATAAATACGCGTTATGTGTATAATTGTTAAAAATAACCATAGATGCGCCCCAGTACTTCCAGTTGACAATGTCCCTTTTGTCATAATAGTAATAAAAACGCAGTCCCACAGACTTAACAAAACTACTATCGGTAAAACGCAGATATTTCATTAACGTATCGTAATCTTGCCCGGTATAATTTGATACTCGCTCAACCAATTCGTTGTCCCGACTTTGCTGTGCCTGGCAGTTCATTGAGGCTAAACTAAGTGCCAAGATCAAAAAAGCAAATAGAGTGTACTTAGTTTGTCTTTCCATTTTCTCTCTTTTTTCTTATCTGCTCAATAATCCTAATAAATTCATGATACTGGGTGTTAGACGCTAACTCATCAAGTCGCGGTGGCAAAAGACTGCTGCTGTAGTCACATAAGAATTTTTTAATAAAATACACCATTTCATCCAAAATATACTCATGTTTTAATGATCTTGAATCCAGTTCTTGTAGTCTGTCATCAACAAATATAATAAAAGTTCGCAGTGCTTCTAGCTATAGCGGGCGCGGTTGTCTTCCGATGGCTATCGGAACTGACCGGCGAGTTGAAGGATATGTTTTGTTGCGACTGTCTACTGCGGTCATGAGACCGCAACCCATACCCGCCGGAGTCAGAGACTCCAGCGAACTGTTAAGTTTGTAAATCAGTCGTTCTTAATAAACCCTTTCCTTTCGCGCCAAGTATGATCTTCATTATCTGGATACTTATAATAGCTTGTCCCGGCAAAATAGTACATGTACCTCAGAACATCTTCACGGCTAGTTAATCTCTCAAATTCGACTCGCCATTTTTCAATTGGCAGCATTGTTCCTTCATAGAAACTTGAATTGATTTCGAGGATTTCAAAACCATAATGTTTTAACTCCTGAATTGAAAGTACGCTTATTTCTTCAAGTTCGACGTCAAAGTAGCAAACGCCAAAACCTGCCGATTTTAAGCTAAATCCTCTAAATATGTTTATGTATCCTAGTGGCTGAGCGGAGTTCTTCTTGTACAATACGCCATTTGAGTCAATTATTATTTCAAAAAGGCCACTTGGTTTATTTGTATAAGATTTTTTACCGACGGTGTACGCTTGAACGGTTTGAGCTACGTAAACGTCTGAATTTTCACCATCCTTAAAAATTGAGATAATCGGAAAAGAAATGTCAATATTTATTCGTCCTCTCATAACCGATTTTTTAGCTTAACGTTGATATTTTGTAATTTCTAAGCAACAAATATAATAAAAAATCGCCGTGGCTTTTAGCTACGGTGGGCACGGTTGCCGGTCTGATATAGAGAACAGCTGTATAACAAAACACCCACAATCATCAACGATTGTGGGTGTACAATATTATTGTAAAAGATTGGTTGTTAACCCAATTTCTCTTCTAATTCCATTATTTGTTCAAATACTTTATCGTAATCTTTGTTGAGCTGGGAGAGTCGGGTGGTGGTTAGTTTGTATTGGTCATCTACCTTTTTGAAATCATCCTTATTGCCATATACAACAGGGTCGGCAAGCTTGGCTTCTAGTGTGGTGGCGTCCTGCTTCAGTTTGTTGATGTCTTCTTCCAGTTTCTGGAAGGTCTTTTGCTGTTTCAGGATTTCTTTCTTGAGCGCATTCAGCTGATCGTTATTCACGGCTGGCTTAGGTGCAGGTTTTTCTTCCTTCTTTGCTGCCGGTGCCGCCTTTGAAGGAGTTCCTGCGGCCAGTTCGCGCTTTAATTTGTCCTGCTGCCAAACGGTAAATTCGTCGTAAGGGCCAACAAATTCCTTCACTTCACCATTTTCAATATTCCATATTTTATTGGCTGTGCGGCTGATAAAATAACGGTCATGCGAAACTATAATAAGAGTACCCTTGTACTTATTAAGGGCATCAATCAGCATATCAACGCTCTGCATATCCAGGTGGTTGGTAGGCTCATCGAGCAGCAGGAAGTTGCCCTTGGCGGCAATAACTTTTGCCAGCGCCACCCTTGCTTTCTCACCACCCGAAAGTATCTTTATTTTCTTAAATACATCATCGCCGCTAAACAGGAAGCAACCCAGCAATTGCCTGAGCTCCAGCTCGTTCTTGCCGCTGCCACACATTTTCAACTCTTCGAGAATCTCGTTTTCAACGGTAAGTGCTTCCAACTGGTGCTGCGCGTAAAAGCTTTCTTCTACGTTATGGCCCCATTTCCGCTCACCTTCAAATTGTTCCTGCCCGGTAACAATACGCAGCAGGGTAGATTTACCCTTACCATTCGCACCAATCAGGGCAATTTTATCGCCCCTTAATATCTCGCAGCTCGCATTCTCCAGAATAGTGAGGTCGCCGTATTTCTTGGTGATCCCCTTTAATTCACAAATGATCTTGCCCGGTTGTACACCAACGTCAAAGTTGATGTTCATCGTTGGCATGGAAGTATCAGGCGCTTCGATCTTATCTAGCTTATCCAGGCGCTTAATGGCACTCTGGGCCTGTGCTGCCTTTGTTGCCTGTGCCCGGAAACGCTCAATAAAACGCTCTTGCTGACGTATATAATCCTTTTGGTTTTCAAAAGCACGCTGTTGCAACTCCATGCGCTCTACCTTTTCTTTCTGGAAGAAAGTATAATTGCCGCTGTACTGGTACAGGTCGCGCTGCCATACT
>CANCOG010000357.1 GCA_947379685.1 Flavipsychrobacter stenotrophus
CACGTTCTTGCCTCTCTATGGCGGTTTCCTGCCCGTAAATAATAAACTGTGATGGCGATTCTGATTGCTATCGGTAGAAGCCACCTCACAGGCCGGTTTATAAATCCAAATGGTTTTGTCATTACACCAACCACCTCTAACTTTGTCATTCCGCCCTAGGAGGAATCTCCAACATCGCGTTCTTGCCCTCAACCTAAATACCCAATCCAAATCAGGTGATACGCTACTGGTCCAAGTATTTACTTCGTCCTGCTATTCAGGGAGCCTGCTCGTCCGCCAGGGGGGCATTTGCTTCCGAAAAATGGAGCCCATTCGTTTTTAGATCCCATTCACGCTAGCTTTGTCCTTTAGCGGTTGGTTCTCTAATTATCAGTGGCTGCAATCGGGTCTGGTTCTTGGGCTAAATCCTTGGATGTCTGTAATCTTCGAAATCGGGTAATGATGCCATCGGTATTACATGTTTGTAGTAAACACAAGATTACCCAATCCCGATGCCGTACGTTTCACATGTATACCTATTCCTGAACAGCCCGATGTGTTTTAAAAACTGGCTACTCTAACTTTGTTCATTCCGACGTAGGAGGAATCTCTGGGAGACACCTGCTTGCGGTAGGCAGTTTCTTTTCTCACCCTTTAATTCTAACTGACTGGAAACCCCGTCTGCACAACAGGCGTGAATCCTAATCACGCAACAATAAAAGCATATCCCGTAATGATGCCATCGGCATCACATGTTTATAGTAGAAACAAGACCACCCTATCCCGATGCCGTAGGTATCGCATGTGTGCAGGAAACAACCAACAGGGCTCTTAGGTAACGGGCTTGGCATATCCACTGGTCCAGGCGGACACTTGGTCTCTTTTTTGTGGTCAGCCAGCATTTGCTGTATGCAATTTTTGATGAGCAAATGATTTTAATTTTTTTGTAGCTTTGAATTTAGGAAGTTGTAACATAGTCAGTATGAATACGAACTTAAAAAGGAGCGCACGGAAAGTATTTTCCTGGTCGCTTGTACTATTTATTGGGTTGTTTATGTTCAGGATGGTATATGGCTACGTTAGCCCCGAGGGCGGTGGTTCCCATGTTAACGGAGACGAGTTCTTTAGCAGTTTAGAAAACGTAAAAAGGAACTATGCATCTGAGAAAAAGGCTATGACGGCGGACGTCCAGCAGAAGTCAGCAATTGCATCTAATCAGAAGTTTGAAAAGACCGCTTCCATTAAATCAAAGTCGTCAGAATTTGAGAAAGATGAGAGGAAGATAAAAGTGGAAACAAGGGCTTTTAATGCAGTTATTCAGTATGAGCAAAATATTGGTCAGAAGGGAAGTAGACAGATACACTTAATGATTGGCGTAAACCCAGCTTTGTTTGACTCTTTTTGCAGGGTTATTCAGACTATCGGAGTATTAAAAGGTATTGAGGTTACTAAAGTAGATAAGACCAACGAGTATAAGAAATTGAATGCTGAGAAATCGTCTCTGGAAAAGACGCTGCAATCTTTGACGGAACTTAAGGTCCGCGTTGGACAAATTAGCGATTTTGTCTCTCTCCATGACAAAATATTGGAAATTGAAGAGCGTTTGCAAAAATTGGGGGTTGAGCTCGGAGATTTTGATTCAGAAAATGAATTTTGTACGGTGAAACTTTCGCTGTTTGAAGGGACGACTTCCGAAAAAAATATCTCACCCGCAAAAAGGATAAAGGTGGCGCTTGAATGGACGATAAAGTATTTTTCAATTATTGTATTTACTGTACTCGGTCTTTCAGCGACAGTCTTTTTGCTATTAGCTATACTTGATAAGTTCAAAGTGATCAGTGCCATGGTAAATAGGATGAAGGAGTAGAATCATTACACCACTTGGTCGAAGTATTTACTTCGTCCTTGCATTTAGGAGGTGTTTGGTTCCGAAACAAATCCCCTACTGGTCCAAGCCTCCGCTTAGTTCCCCAATACAAGAAAGGTCTCGCTTTCAAATTTTCTTGGCGGCTTTGCTTTTAATAGACCAGTCCTGGGTTGAGTAAACTGTGAACTACGCCTTAGCGTCTTTGCGCGAAACCGCAAGTTAATGACAATGGCCTAAAGCCCCTTAATTCAATTTCGCCGGAACGATCAGCTGAAACTCTGGAATAATAACAGTGAATTTTTTCTTGTTAAACAGGTTCTCAATGAGGTAGGTGCCATACATCTTACCTACATCACTCCGTAAACCAGCAGCAGAGCTGTATTGGTACGAATTGCCGGGCTCTATGACTGGTTGCCTGCCAACTACACCTTCGCCTTGTACTTCGCGGTGAGTGCCATTGCTGTCCATTATATGCCAGTGTCTGCTTAGTAGTTTCACTGGGTACATCGTTAGGTTTTCTATGGTGATACGGTATGCAAACAGGTATTCTGAGTTCAAGGGGTTTGATTGTGTCGGTTGGAAAAATGTTTCAACCTTAATACTAATACCCTCTGTTACCAATTGCACCATATGCTTTCTTTTTAGTTATACAAAGCTAGTAAATTGTTGCTTATATTCGGTTACTTATTTTTTATTTTCTCCGTTAACAAGTTTGTTACAATTTCCATTTCATAACCCTTTTGTATAATATATCTAAACACCTTGCCTTTAAGTTTCGCCTCGCTTCTTTCTCCTCGTAATTCATGGAGTTTTTTGTCCATTAGTTTATTCAGCACAGCATCATATTCCTCCTCGTCTATTTCGGTCATCGCCTTTTTTATACAATACTCCGATATCTTCCTTAACCGTAGTTCCTGCTTTATCTTCACCTTTCCCCACTGTTTCATCCTGAATTTCCCCCGTGCATATGCACGTGCAAAACGCTCTTCATTCAGCAGACCTCTTTCTATCAGTTCGGTAATATGTTGTTCTACTTCTTTCTGATAACAGCCAAGTTCATATAGTTTATTACGCACCTCGCTGTGGCACCGTTCCTGGTATTCACAGTATCGTGCTATCGACTGGCTTATTTCCATCGCTTACTTGTTCTCAATCTATTTAAACGATTAGGATTAACGGCCCATGTATACCAATAGTATCTGTACATCACTCGGGTTTACACCACTGATACGGCTCGCTTGTCCCAGTGTTGTTGGCTTTATCTTCATGAGTTTCTGCCTTGCTTCTATTGACATTGCCGTAAGTTTCTCGTAATTAAATGTTTCGGGAATCATCAATTCTTCCAGCGAAGACATCTTCTTAACGAGTTCATGTTCCTTCTCAATGTACACGTCATACTTCACCTGTATCTCCACCTGTTCAAGGATGAGAGGATCAGTTTCACCTATACTTTCCTTCAATTCAGGAATGGCCTCTATCATATCCTTTATGCCAATTCCGGGCCTTAAAAGAAGTTTGAGCGCCCTTGTCTTCTCAACAATTGCCGTTGAATTATTGTCTTCGAGAAACTGATTGAATACGGATGGTTCAGCTTGTTGGTCAGCCAACAGTTTCTTAATACGCTTTATCTGGTGTTCTTTTTCTTCCACCAATTGCAGGCGTTGATCCGAAGCCAGGCCTATTTTGTGCGCCAAGGGAGTTAATCGTAGATCAGCGTTATCTTGCCTGAGTATGGTTCTGTATTCCGCCCTGCTTGTGAACATTCGGTAAGGTTCATCAGTTCCCTTATTAATGAGGTCGTCGATGAGCACACCTATGTAGGCATCACTGCGTTTCAGGATAAGCGGTTCCTCATTGCTTGTTAGCCTGCTAGCATTAATACCAGCCATCAATCCCTGGCAGGCTGCTTCCTCATAACCGGTTGTTCCGTTTATTTGTCCCGCAAAGAAAAGGTTACTGATGAGTTTGGTCTCCAGTGTCGATCTTAATTGTGTTGGTGGGAAGTAGTCATATTCAATAGCATATCCGGGCCTGAAGAACTTGCAACGCTCAAATCCCGGTACCAACTGTAACGCTTTGTACTGTACTTCTTCCGGTAACGATGTGCTGAAGCCATTAACGTAGATCTCTACTGTATCCCAGCCTTCCGGTTCAACAAAGAGTTGGTGACGTTCTTTCTCTACAAAGCGGGTTATCTTGTCCTCTATGCTTGGGCAATATCTTGGGCCACTACCCTTGATCCTGCCTTGGTACATCGGTGATTGTTCAAAACCTGTCTTTAATATTTCATGAACCGCATCGTTTGTGTGGGTAATCCAGCAACAGCGTTGGTTGGCTGACTTCACCTTTTCTACCGGCAGATAGGAGAAACCAACGATCTCCTCGTCGCCTTCCTGTATTTCCATCTTTGTGTAGTCGAGGCTGCGGCCATCTATCCTTGGTGGTGTACCTGTTTTGAGCCTTGCGCTTTCAAACCCTAGTTCGACAAGTTGTTCTGTGATTCCAGTTGCGCCCTTCTCTCCCATTCTTCCACCGCCAAATTGCTTTTCCCCGATATGAATAACGCCGTTGAGGAACGTTCCGTTGGTGAGTACTACCGCCTTTCCATTGATGCGCTGACCCATTGCTGTTACTACGCCGGTAATTGTTCCACGTGAAACAATCAGGCTGCATACCATATCCTGCCAGAAATCCAGGTTGGGGGTTTGTTCCAGCATCATACGCCATGTGTGTGCGAACAGCATCCTGTCATTCTGTGAACGCGGGCTCCACATTCCTGGTCCCTTTGACCTGTTTAGCATACGGAACTGTATGGTGCTCTTGTCGCTTACTATTCCACTGTAACCACCCATTGCGTCTATCTCACGAACTATCTGGCCCTTTGCTATGCCCCCCATGGCTGGGTTGCAACTCATTTGGGCTATTGTTTGCATGTTCATGGTTATCAACAGAACCTTTGAACCCATATTGGCTGCTGCCGCCGCCGCTTCACAACCGGCATGGCCTGCGCCAACTACTATTACATCATAATCAGGAAACATGCGGCAAAGATACAAGCTATTGGCCTAACTTAACCAATGGGCATATTGTTCCACGTGGAACATTACAATACAGGGTTGTTGGGTGGGCCTTTGAGGGTTCGTAGTCGTGTCATATTGTTTGTACGTAGTAAGCTCCGTAATTGTCCACCCTTCTCGATTGTTTCACGTGGAACATTTGTTTTTCTTTTTGAGTTGTGGTGGATGCTATTATGAGCTTTGGGTCGATGGTGTCTTGGGGCTGGCAACTGGCTTCAACCCCGATGACGTTTCACGTGGAACATTCCTCGGGTAATGTGTGGCTTGCGTCTGCGCTTTAGTTTTGGTTATTTGGTGTAGTCATGACCGGTCGAGCGGCTCATTTGATTGTGTTTTAACTAGAACGAATCTCGGTGATCTGGCTGCGGGGCTCTCCGTTGTGTTGTTCAACGTGGAACAGTTTACTAGTGGCTTTGGTTTTCATCTGTGCTTTGCTTTAGTTCTGGTTATTGGTTTTGGCATTTACTTGTCGGGAAGGTCAATTGATTTTGTTTCACGTGGAACATATTGGGTTGTTAGGCCAATATACTAGTGCGATCGATGTTGTTCTGTGTTGCCCTTTCGGCTGCGAAATTGGTTGTCTTACATTGAGCAGGGTGCAGTTAGCGATGTTTCACGTGGAACATTGCCTGTCGGGAAGGTAATGCGGGTACAATGGGCGAGATG
>CANCOG010000358.1 GCA_947379685.1 Flavipsychrobacter stenotrophus
GTTCGTCTAAATCCTTATTTAAAAACCACTTGTCACTTCCAGAACAAACAGCCCTTACTGCCATTAAACTCTGACCGCTATCTGCCGGCTCTGCTCCACTACCAAAAATACTTGCATAGTACATTTCTTCCGGTTCAGTCGCAAAATAAAAGACTCTTCCCCTTAGAAAATCGTACCCCCTCTCACTCCAACTGTCAAAAACCTTCCATTTCTGAGGTTCTGAATAAGCTTGATATATTTTATAAAATGAATCAATTACTATGTTAAGTTGCCGTTTACTTAAGCCGATATTTACACTTTCAAAACCACCTAAAGTTCCGGCGGCACAAGACATCAGAAGCAAAAACCAAATCATTAAAGTTGCATTTTTCATATTTTATACTTTTATAATCAAGTACCGTTGGCATTGCACCCCTTCGCAAATCGAAAACATCGGGCAAAACTGCTGTGCGCATTTGCATAAGGACCCTTCTGAATATTACAGGATGCTGCCGACACCGCTATTGGCATTTCTCTACAAGGCAACTCTCAAAACAGATCGTCATCGGCTTGATAACGCCGTTACCTTTCCGGAAGAATATGCTTCCGGAAAGGTAATGAATGACTTCTTCAGCCAAATGGAAAACACATATAAATTGAAACTTGGTACTCATTTTTTTTGCACACCCGATCGCCGGATTTTATTATTGAAAATATAAGCAAATCCAACCGAAAAACCCAAACCCTGTTTTATGGAATTTTCTATTTTTTTTTGCTGTTCTGGATAATCATCTCCCTTGATGAACGAAACTCCTGGATGCGCTTCCGTAACAATTCTAAAACCCAAACGTATAAAAGCAGACAATCTAAATACTCTTATTTGGGATCCAGAACTATCGTACCCGCGCAGGTTGTATCGCACTGCAATAGCTGGAATTAAATAGTTGGCCTCAGTCACGTCAAATTCTGTATGTTTCGTATTCGCCTGATAATTCCATTCAAAAGCAATAGGTCCTCCTGAAAATCTGCAATAATATAACCCCGCGTCAAATTCAAAGGGGAATCTGCTAAATGGGATTCTAAAGTTAACCCCGGGGCTATAGCCAATCCCCTGATATTTATTCTGTAAATATTCAAAAGAAACCAGCAGCCGACTTGCATTATATTCAGAATATATACTGCTGTTATTTAACCGATAACCTGTTGAAAAACCTATGCCAAAATTATTGAGTATTGTGGCGTTGGATTCAGCGCAATAAAAAAACCACATTATAAATATAATTATGCTTTTCATGCAAACTTTACTTTACAAAAATATCGGACTAAACAAAATTGAGACTGATTGCATAGTAAAATTAGTGCCAAACGAGCAAAAAGAAGCAAATAAAAGTTCTTAATTCAATGACAATGCAAGGGAGTTCGCGTACAAAATTCTTTTACTAAAAATTATACCCAATCGAAAACCCTAAGGTAACAATCCGCTCATATTTTGTTCGATCCGGAAATCCACTTAAGAAATACAACATATATGGCGCAATCCTTACAGTAGCTCCACTTGGAGCAATGAATCTATATCCTATTCTAAAAAAGTATCCATGCCGGGAGTTCGTTTTGTGATCCGGTGGAATTAGAGTATCATTCAGATTACTTATTCCCAAAAATGGCGTCCAACCTATTCCTCCCTCTATATAGTGCTTTCTACCTCCGTAAAGAACAATACCTTCAATCGGCAAGCCAAATATTCGTTTCTGTGTGTACTTATTGGTTAGTAACGAAATCCCACCTCTGCCAAGAAAAAACAGCGACGTATCTTTATTAATATACAAGAATCGATCATAATTTACGCTAAAAAACGATTGCCCGTTGGCTCCAACTTCATAGTAAACTGAATTCACATATAATTTGTCGCCGGCAAATGTTAATTTGGGCAAAAACAAAAAAACCAAGAAAAAGTAGAATATCTTATCTCCTATAAATGGAGGACGGAAAATTTGTCTCATCAAAACAAGCATCTGTTCATATTATTATACTTTCAATTAAAGTGACTATTTTCTTTCCCCCCCACCAAGAATCCGATATCCAATTCCAAATGTAAATGCCAAGCTAGTGAATTCCTTATTTGACTCCTGCCCATATTTCAGATTAGTTGGATCCGTTGAATCAACCGTATTCTGTTTAAAGGTATGCAAGTGATGCAGTGTAACTGCTCCAAAAACTGAGAAATTCTTCGTAAAGTTAACATTAAGACGACCAATAACACTCGCACTCATGCCAGCCAAAACATACGTATCAGTTTCTCCAGCTTGCAGCCCTCCCCCCTTTAACGCCACGCTCATCCGGAATCCCAAACGCAGCATCAAACTCCTCCCTTGTCAGTCGCACACCATTTTTCAGCGCCTCATCTAAAGACCGCTGCCTGCGTAAGGTGACTGTAACCCGCAACTCCTTATCTCCATCTGCCGGTGCTGCCTGAGATGCTTCGGGCATCTCTTTGGATGTTCCGGGTAATTCAATGAACTTACTGTAGAGCTCGCTTTGCGGCTGTCTAGTCATTGGTCCTAATTAATGGGGCTTAAAAAAGGTTTAAAAAAAACACCGCCCAACAATATAAGTCTTGGGGCTATTTAATTCGATGTCAGCATTGCCTCCAAGTTGAAATTTAATATTCGAAAGTCCCTCTTATGTCTTAAAATATCAGACAATCAAACCGCAAAACCAGATCGATTGACAATAAACAATATATCCGGGATTGGCGTAGGCGCATCCACTTCTTAACATAAAGACAAATCACAATAAGTGATAACTACCAGATACCTATCCAAGAAAATTAAATCAGTGCGTCTGATAACTCGCGTCTAACAAATCAAGAAACCCCTTTAATACAAATTAGTTCATTTTTATCCTCTATCCCTGAAATAATCATCTCTCTAAAAACCCTTGCTTCTTCACCATAATCTACTGTCAACTTTTCATTTGCTGTTAACATTTTGAGTAGATGTTCTAAGTAACCTTTCTCACTTATTCGTGAAAGAGACCCATACGGAGAACGTTTCAACGGCTCAATTTCCCAATATTTCAGATGAAATTTTGAATGAAAACTTGGATCGATCTTTGAAATTAGCCTTAGAAAGTCGACTGAAAATCTGACGTCATCTACAAAAAACCACGAATCCCTGAAATACTCACTGCCTTTTTTAAACATTAAGTACATTAAATAAAAATTAAAATAAGCTTTCGTAATCACAGTACCACTTTCAATTTCATCAATTAATGATTTCATTTGAGAAATCCTGTACAATGTATTTTTTTTTATAAAACCTGAATGATTAACTAGAGGTTCCGTTCTGTTCTGGTCAAATAATTTGTCAACATACAACTCAAACTTATATTGTTCAAACCCACTATAATCATCTCGCACAGTTCCCCCAAGTTCCACAATCATTTCTTTGACATTTTTCACGACAGCGCTCTTATCCCCATTTCCTACAACAATCTCGTAGTCATGCACTAACTCTGACTTATAGCGGTCGTTCAAAACAACAAAACTCAGGCTCAAATCCATTCTATTACTCATGTGCGATTGTTTTATCAGTATTTAAAATATCCTTTAGGGGGTTGATCAGTGTACTTAATAACATCTTCGGAAAGTGCTTTTGTAACCTCAGTTGCCTCTTTGTTTAAACCATCCATAACATAAATACCTCCACGTTTTTTTTCAAGTTGATTCATGATATCCTCGACCTGAGCACCATTTGTCTTCATTGCCTGCTCGAAATATTCTTTGTCCAACACCAATACTGGAATAGCCCCACCCTTCACCAATTCACTATCCATTAATTACCTTAAGCCGGTCGCCAAATTTCTTGATGTGTAGATACCTTCCTCATCTACTTTGTTTGTCTTAATTTCATAAACAAAATTAGTATCCTTTTTATATTTTTCTTCAGTCCATTGAGGGCCTGAAACGCTAAATATGCTGTTATTGCCATGCATTCTTACGAAAGGATGATGAAACGGCATTTTTTCGCTAGCCTTTGCCGAGAATGTTAAATCAGCTCCTCTATCATGCAACTTATAGTTAATTTGTGTTTTTAAAGATGCTGATAGAGCCTTTCCGGCCTGCTGCTTATCAAATATAATTGGGCCAAGAAGCAATTTGGCAGCCTCATTTTTGGTCGTCCCCGCAATAACACTTTGATCCGTAACAAAGTGTTTATACACCATTCCTTCACCCACTACTCCTTTAATTTTATTTACATTATTTACGCAATACGACTTATCACCTGCTCGCCCAGACCAAATAAATTTTTGCAAATGTCATAAAGAGGAATTAGGCGCAGTCATAAAGGACGCCATCGCTGACGCATAATCAAAATTTGACATCAAGAGTTTTGAAAATTTCAAGCTAGGGTCGTAGGGCGGGGGTATTGCTTGCTCGCCTGTCGGGTCGACAAACCTCACCGGATTATCATAACAATATTCATAGCCAGATGCCGTAAACTCCATTGCCACCCGCTCATGACTTCTCTCCGCATGCCCATGGCTAATATTATAATATTCGTTATTTATCGGGTCGTCAGCCATCCACCTCGCTAACCAGTGGGCATAGTAGCGAGCTCCGATATAATAAAGACCGGTCTCTTCGTCTTTTTCCTTACCCACATACCGCTTTGTAGGCACTCTTAGCCCCCCCCCTAATTTATACGAACACCGGCAAAAGGCCTCTTTGCCCCCAAACACCGATATAATATTGAGTTAACAACTAAATTCACGTAGCTGAATAAATTTAATTTAATATTGCATATTGGAAAGTTCTGATCAGATGGCGTTGTGTTGGCTAATCATGGCGGGAAAACAATTGACTATGAAGAAAATTTTATACTTGACTTTTGTGAACCGAATTTACCTGGCTCTGATATGGTTTTCCATTCTATTATTTGCCTCACCCGGAATAACGGCTCAGGTAAGCATCACCTCATCAACACCTGTCACACAGAATTTCGATGCAATGGGCTCATCTGGCACTGCATCATTACCTTCTGGTTTTAAAGTAAGTAATGGCACAACAGCAAACTTTTCAGCCGCATCGGCCGCAGCTACTCTAGCAGCAGGCACTACTGGAACAGGTGTCCTATCAGGTAGTTCCGGTGGGGGCTTTTACAATCTGGCAAACGGCGTTACGGCATCAGCTACTGACAGATCTTTAGGGTTTCTCACATCGGGCTCCTTTGCCAGCCCCTGCTACTTGTTCATGCAATTGCAGAACAATACTGGCGCAACCATAACTGCGCTCAACATCACTTTTGTTTACGAAAAATACAGAAGTGGCACCCGGCAATTCGATATGGCCTTCCAGGCCAGTTCCGATGGGACTACTTTCGGATCAGCCGTTTCTGCAGGTGCGCAGTCATACGGCGCCGACGCCAATAACACAACAATAAGCAACCCGCCGGCAGCCACAGCCAAAACAATTTCACTTTCCAGCCTTTCTATTACCAATGGTAGCTTCTACTACATTCGCTGGTCGTACACTGGGTTAAGCTGTTCCGGCAGTGGTTGCAGCAATGGTCAGGCAATTGGAATCGATTCAATAAGC
>CANCOG010000359.1 GCA_947379685.1 Flavipsychrobacter stenotrophus
CAAATAAAAGAAACAGTTACTGATTATTTCAAGGATAAGCCGGTAAAGAAAGTGTATTTGTTTGGTAGTTACGCAAGGGGTGATGCAAGGGAAGATAGCGATGTGGATCTTGGTATTGAAATGGAAGTTGTGAAAATGAGTCTTTGGCAATATGCGGGGATGGCATTGGGTCTGGAAGAAATTCTGAAAACAAAACTTGATTTGATTGAAATTAATTTAATGCATAGTTGGGTTAAAAGAGGGTTTGAAAAGGATAAGATAGAAATATATAGCGCCTGATATGGATATTTTGAAAGAAATAGAAATATTAAGGTATTTGTTAGAGCAGATAAATGCAATTGATACTTTTACATCGGGGCTGGACGAAGACATGTTTCTTCGAAATGATCTGGTGAAGAATGCCTCTTTAATGAAATTGCTCGTATTGGGAGAGTATACAATACATGTGAATGATTCATTAAAAAGCAGATTCAATGAGGTGCAATGGCAACTGATGAAAGCAGCCCGAAACTATTATGCGCATATGTATCGCGGAATAGATTGGCGTAAAGTGTGGGAAACCTTAAGTGAAGATGTCCCGGACTTAAAAACAAAAATTGAAACAATAATACAAGTTTTAGAAACAGAAAATAATGCAAAAACTAACTAACAGATCGGTGCAGGTAGATCGTAGCCCAATGACGGTTAGCGAGCGTATGTACCTGCCTGGAATAATGAAGGGTTTGGGAATTACACTTGGTCACGTGTTTAAGAAAGCGGCCACGGTAAGTTACCCGGAACAGAAACGGCCTTTCAGTCCGGTTTTTCGTGGTTTGCATATTCTGAACCGGGACGAAGAAGGTAAGGAAAAGTGTACTGCCTGCGGTCTTTGCGCACTGGCTTGTCCTGCTGAAGCCATTACTATGGAGGCAGCTGAGCGCAAACCGGGAGAAGAGCACCTGTACAGGGAAGAAAAGTATGCTGCGAAATATGAAATAAATATGCTTCGTTGCATTTTTTGCGGTTACTGCGAAGAGGCCTGCCCTAAGGATGCTGTTTACCTTTCAGAGACGGTAATGCCTTCGAATTACAACAGGAAGAGTTTTATATATAAAAAGGAAGATCTCCTGATTCCTAACCCCAAAAAACAAGGATAAGCAACAGCTAATATGGACTTCTACAGTATTTTATTCTGGGTTTTATCAGCAATGGCGGTGGGCAGCGCGCTTGGCGTTATTTTAAGCCGTAACCCTGTTAACAGCGTGCTGTTCCTGATACTTACATTTTTTTCAATATCGGGTCACTATATCTTAATGAATGCACAGTTCCTGGCGGTGGTGAATATCATAGTTTACGCCGGAGCCATAATGGTACTATTCCTGTTCGTGATCATGTTAATGAACTTGAATGCCGATGTTGAGCCCCAAAAGGGTCAGCTGGTGCAACTGGCCGGGGTCATATCGGGTGGGGTATTGTTTTTAGTGATACTGGCTGCACTAAGAAGTGCGAAAGTAGAATCGATGGAAACAAAATCAACTGATATTGGCCTGATCGCTAATCTCGGTAAAGTATTGTTTACAAGGTATGTGTTACCGTTTGAGATCAGTAGTGTACTGTTTTTGAGTGCCATGATAGGTGCAGTAGTGATAGGCAAGAAAGAAAATCTGCCAGCAGCATAAAATGCAAGCAAACGCAACAGAACAAGAGTTTTTTACTTTTAATTTTTTACTTTTAATTTTTGCACCATGCCAGTTAATTCAAGCCACTACCTGTTTTTAAGCCTTTTGCTTTTTGCAATAGGTATTATGGGTACGCTTACCAGGCGCAACGCGGTAATTATTTTTATGTGCATAGAGTTAATGCTCAATGCAGTAAACTTGTTGCTTGTTGCGTTCTCCAAAATGTATGGCGACGTAGATGCCCAGTTGTTCGTGTTTTTTATTATGGTTGTGGCGGCTGCTGAAGTTGCAGTAGGTCTGGCCGTTATTGTCATGATGTACAGAAAGGTACATTCGGTCGATATAAATATATTGAACAGGTTGAAACACTAGTTGCCGGAACCTTTCAACGGTTGCAACTATGAGAAGATTACAAATAAATGAGTGATTAGAATTTATATATGATAAATTACGTTTACTTAATACCGCTTTTTCCATTAATAGGATTCCTGCTTAATGGTCTTTTATGGAACAAGATGCCCAAAACCGTTGCCGGATTAATTGGTTGCGGGGCTTTGCTGGCTTCATTCTGCGTTTCCCTTGGAATCTTTTTTGAAGTGAAGAGTGCTTCTTTCCAGGGTCCGGTTATCATTAATTTATTCGATTTCATACAATCTGGAAAGCTTTCCATTCCTTTTGCATTCCAGATCGACGCTTTATCGTCCCTGTTCCTGCTCATTATTACCGGCGTAGGTTTCCTGATACACGTCTATTCAACCTCTTACATGCATCACGACGAGGGAATGGTGAAATATTTCGCCTTCCTTAACTTGTTCGTGTTTTCGATGCTGTTATTGGTGTTAGGTGCTAATTACCTCATCATGTTCATTGGCTGGGAAGGTGTTGGACTTTGTTCTTACCTGCTTATCGGCTTCTGGTTCAAGAAAAGAGAATATACAAATGCAGCCAAGAAGGCATTCGTTATGAACAGGATCGGTGATCTTGGCTTCCTGGTGGGTATGTTGCTGGTATTGTATCATTTCGGTACACTTTCTTATAAAGACTTTTTTGGACAATTGACCGCAAGCCAGGGTGCTGTTGCTCCTTCAGTTTATGGCTGGATCTCTTTTTGTTTCTTTATTGGTGCAACTGGTAAAAGTGCACAGATCCCGTTATACACTTGGTTGCCGGACGCGATGGCTGGTCCTACCCCGGTTTCAGCGTTGATACATGCTGCAACCATGGTTACTGCAGGTATCTATATGATCGCCCGCAGTGGTGCATTATATTCTCTGGCTCCGTTTACCTTACATATCGTTGCGATAATTGGGCTTGCTACAGCAATTATGTCGGCAACCATTGCTATTCGCCAGTATGACATTAAGAAGGTGCTGGCTTATTCAACAGTGAGCCAGTTAGGTTTCATGTTCCTTGCGCTGGGTGTTGGTGCTTACACTACTGCCGTGTTCCATGTAATGACACATGCATTTTTCAAGGCATTGTTGTTCCTGGGTTCAGGTAGCGTAATTCATGCGATGGGTGGCGAGCAGGATGTTCGTAAAATGGGTGGACTGGGTAAGCACATGCGCATAACACAGATCACCTTTTTGATCGGTTGTCTGGCTATCTCTGGAATTCCCGGTCTTTCAGGGTTCTTCTCAAAAGACGCAATACTTGCCGATGCATATGCACACGACCCAATATTATATTACCTGGGTGTTGTAGCTGCAATGATGACTGCCTTTTATATGTTCCGTTTATACTTCCTGACATTCACTGGTGGTTTCCGCGGTACAGAAGATCAGCACCATCACCTGCACGAAAGTCCTGCAGCTATGACTATGCCGCTAGTTGTTTTAGCAATACTTTCTATAGTTGGCGGTTATGTGGGTCTGCCTGAAGTAATGAGCGAACATAACCTGTTCAATGAATTCCTGAAACCGGTTGTTACCAATTTCGGAGATCACCACCTCGCACCTGCAACAGAGTGGATGCTGATGGGTGTTTCGGTGGGTGTTTCGGTTATCATGATCATTGCCGCTTACTCCATGTTCCGCAAACCGAAATTTGCTGAGTCTACTGGCATTGCCAAGGTGCTCGAAAATAAATGGTATATTGACGAATTATATGATGCAGTTATCGTTCGCCCTATAGAAGCAATGTCTGGCTTGCTGGACAGGTTTATAGAAAAAATGGGTATAGACGGTATTGTAAATGGCGTGGGCAAGTCAGTGAAGTGGGGTGGAGACCGCCTCAGGTTGCTGCAGACCGGCCAGGTTGGTTTTTATATCTTTATAATGGTTTTAGGTATGGTGGCGCTATTTACCCTTAGTTTTTTCTGGGTGATGTAGTTCGGTCCTCAAACGGTTGGTTATCAATAAAGTAGTGAATCAATAAAATACGGGGGTCATCCGTAGAGTGTTTAAAAGCAACAAGGCATTAAAATTTGACAGGTAACTTTTGGGTTTGAATTGCCTGGCAACAGGTTGGCTTTCAACTTTAAATTTGACATAGCATAATGATTTTGATATTTCTTATCCTCATTCCATTAATTACCGGCGCTTGTTCATTCGCTGTAAAAGGCGATGCCGCAAAAGCGCTGGCTTTGATCAGTACAATGATTACGCTTGCACTTTCAGCTTACGTAAGTGCAACCAATTATTCCGGCACCATTACCTTCGACCACGAGTGGATTCCCGCTCTCGGCACACGGTTCAGTTTGCTGGCCGATGGTATGAGCAGCATGCTTTGTTTGCTTACAGGTATTGTTACCATGGTAGTGATGATCTCACAGATCAATAAAGATGTTAAAGACCCGGGGCGCTTTTATGGTTTCCTGCTATTGTCTCAAACAGGGTTGATGGGTGTTTTCCTGGCTTCTGACGCATTGTTGTTCTATGTGTTCTGGGAACTGGCACTGATACCGGTTTACTTCCTTTGTTCGCAGTGGGGTGGTGAAAAGCGCATTGCTGTTACCTTTAAGTTCTTCATTTATACGTTTATAGGTAGTTTAATGATGCTGGCAGGGCTTATCTATCTTTCCATGCAGACACAGGGCACCAACAGTTACGCCTGGACAAGCATTGTTCATGCCGGTGCGTCATTGCCTCCGGAAAAACAACAGTGGTTGTTCTGGCTCATATTCATAGCTTTTGCCATTAAAATGCCTGTGTTCCCATTCCATACCTGGCAGCCCGATACCTACGAGCAGTCACCAACTCCGGTTACGATCATCCTGAGCGCACTGATGGTGAAAATGGGTTTATTTGCTGTATTGCGCTGGTTATTGCCGGTTTTACCAGCAGGTGTAGCTTATTGGTCTGACACTGTGGTTGTACTTTCAGTAATAGGCATAGTATACGCAAGTTGCTTGGCTATTGTACAAACAGATATTAAGCGCTTGATCGCTTATTCATCTATAGCCCACATGGGTTTAATGTGTGCCGTGGCTTTTGCGCACAATAATATTGGTATGCATGGTATCATGGTACAGATGTTCAATCACGGTATCAACATTACCGGAATGTGGCTGATAGTAAGTATGATTGAAAACCGCTGGGGCACCCGCGACATGACAAAGTTGGGCGGCATGGCCAGTTCGGCACCCCAAATGGCAATTGCCCTGGTGATCATTGCCCTGGCTAATATTGCTCTACCACTTACCAATGGTTTTGTGGGTGAGTTCATGTTGTTTAACGGTTTATTCTCCGGAATCATTTCCAACCACATTACAATTATGGTGATCGCTGGCTTAGGTATTATACTGGGCGCAGTGTATACACTGAACATGATACAGAAAACAGCTTATGGCGAAACGGTGAAAATGGTGATTGCCAAGGACCTCAGTGTAAATGAATACATTGGTTTGTCTATAATTATCAGCATTATCCTTTTCCTCGGTTTTTATCCGAAGCCATTGCTCGACCTTACATCG
>CANCOG010000360.1 GCA_947379685.1 Flavipsychrobacter stenotrophus
CCCTTCGTCGGAACAAGTATTTGTTGGGGTATCGGTGAGTGTATTATTGTATTGTAATACCCACCTTTATGAATTTCAAAACCCAATTTTATCTCCCTCCGTCGCGCCGAACTGTTCTCTTGGGCTACCTGGTCAATAGTCCGCCGTAGTAATTTATGAATGTGTTCAAGGCAATTATTTTACCAGGGGAAGCCAGCAGGCTTTGCCATGGCTACTTATTGTCCAAAAACACATGCAATAAAAATTCAAATAGATGACTTGTTTTAGTTTTTTTATTACATTTTTTAAAATTAATCTTTTATGAGAAACAAAAATTCATTTTTAAAATTGCATTTTGTGTTGTTGGTTGTTGTTTGCTTGTTTGCCAACGAAAAAATACAAGCCCAAACGATAAATACAATTGCCGGAACTGGTACTCCGGCATTCCTTGATGGCGTTACAGCAACCGCTGGAAAGATGAGCAGCGATAATGGTGTTGCCATTGATGCGAGCGGCAACATCTATATCGCAGATAGAAATAACAATAGAGTTCGGATCGTATATGGCCCATCCTCCGGTCACTATGGAGACATTGGGACTTTTGCTGGCAATGGTACTGCTGGTTCAACTGGGGATGGGTTTGCTGCAGTTTCGGCAACTTTAAACCAGCCTTGGGATGTTACTGTTGACCCTAGTGGGAATGTGTATATATGTGAAACTTCGGGAAATAGAATTCGTCAGGTAAATTCTGCCGGGATTATTTCGACCTTTGCTGGGACCGGGTTAGGTGCTTTCGGAGGCGATGGTGGTACAGCTAGTGCTGCCAAGCTGAATTCCCCCATGGGTATAACTTATTCTGGTGGCTATTTGTATATCGCTGATAAGGGCAATAACCGGGTAAGGAGGGTGAGTCTGAGTACCTCCGTAATCTCAACCTTTGCCGGAAATGGTACCCTTGGCTGGTCTGCTTCCGATGACCTGCATGCTGCAATTTCGGCGAAAGTTGGGCAGCCGAATGCTGTAAGAGGCGATGCGGCCGGCAATATCTATTTTTCTTGTCAGTACAATCACGTGGTACGTAAAGTATATGCTGCAACTGTTTCAGGGACAGCGCATATAGCAGGCAACATAAACACTATTGCCGGCGGTGGGTCAACCACTGGCAGTTTTAGGGGTGATGGTGGTGATGCAACCGCAGGTACTCTAAATGTGCCTTCAGGAGTTGCTGTTGATGCCTATAATAACGTATATATATCTGATGCAGCAAATAACCGTATTCGTATTGTTACGCCTGAGACAGATGGTACGACAACCATGGCATCGGGTACCATTACGACATTTGCTGGCACTGGCACAAGTGCGACAACAGGGAACGGGGGCGCGCCCTCAAGTGCTGGAATCGGTGGGCCACAAAGACTGGATTTCGACAGTCATGGTGACCTGTTTATTTGTTCAAATCACTCTGTTCGGAAAATTGATATTGATCTTAGTATTTCGGGAGTAAATTCAATTTGTTATACAGGAAGCACTACATTAACGTCTTCAGTTTCCGGAGGTACCTGGACAAGTAGTAATTCGGCAATAGCAAACGTTAACTCAACTACTGGTGTAGTTTCAGGTGTTGCAGCAGGAACCGTTAATATTACCTATACCGCTGCGACAACAACGGATTATGCCACCTTCGCTATTTTTCCTATGACAATAATCGGACTTCCGGCAGTAGGTTGTATAACCGGCTCCGGCGGCGTGTGTTCTGGACATTCAGCAACTTTAACGGTTAGTTGTTCTGGTACCCCCGGAGGAACCTGGACTACAAGCGACGCAACATACCTTACTGTTGCAAGTACTAGTTCCACAACTGCGACAATAAGTGTACCTGCTGGCATTTCAATATCCCACACGAGTTCAACTTCATACGGTGCGCCAGTGATTACCTATTCAGTATCAAACTTATGCGGAACGGCTTATGCAACCCATGCTGTAAATGCGGCGGCGGCGGAAGGCACAATAACTGGAATTTCTTCGGTTTGTTTGGGTGGCTCTACTACACTATCCGATCTTTCAACGGGGTCAACATATAGTTGGACCAGTAGTGTTCCATCGGTTGCGGCAATTAGTTACTTGGGTGTCGTTTCTACTGTATCGGCAGGTACTACTATAATTTCATATACCGTTAGTAATACTTGCGGGACGAATACAGCCGTGTTCCCCTTTACTGTTAATTCTCTGCCCACAATAACAGTTAGCCCATCACCTGCAGCCATTTGCATTGGGGGGGCTGGCACAACACTGAGTGCGTCAGGTGCGGTTTCTTATTCATGGTCTCCCTCGACTGGCTTATCATCGGGTGTGGTTGCCAACCCAATAGCGAATCCTGCTTCTACCACATCCTACGTTGTTACTGGCACTGATGCGAATGGCTGTATTAATTCAGCAACAGCTGTGGTAACCGTAAATCCGCTTCCTACAATATCAGTTAGCCCATCTGCGACGGCCATTTGTATTGGGGGGGCAGGAACCACAATTACTGCTTCGGGCGCCGGTACAGGTTCTTATTCCTGGTCACCTTCTGCAGGGCTGTCATCGGCAGTCGTATTTAACCCAACAGCGAATCCTGCAGCAACGACTTCATACATTGTCACTGGCACAGACGCCAATGGCTGCGTAAATACAGCAACTGCCACAGTCACTGTAAATCCGTTGCCAGTTATCTCTGTAACTCCTGCCATCATCTCTATTTGTATTGGTGGGGCTGGAACTACACTTGCAGCATCTGGTGCAGGAGCAGGTTCTTATTCCTGGTCTCCTTCAACTGGATTGTCATCTGCTGTGGTTAGTAATCCTCTGGCAAATCCAACCACAACAACATCGTACGTTGTCACTGGCACAGACGCCAACGGCTGTGTAAATACAGCAACATCTGTCGTTACAGTGAATCCACTTCCTGTAATTTCAATTAGCCCATCAGCAGTGTCAATTTGCGTTGGTGGTGCTGGAGCCACGCTTTTAGCGTCCGGTGCCGGTGCTGGTTCTTATTCCTGGTCTCCATCAACCGGTCTGTCATCGGCTGGTATATACAATCCCTTGGCAAACCCTACAGCTACCACCTCCTACGTTGTAACTGGAACAGACGTAAACGGATGTGTGAATACTGCAACATCGACCGTAACCGTTATTCCATTACCTAGTCCAGGTGTTATTTCCGGCGCAACAAGTGTTTGCAGCATGGCAAATCTGCCAGGTTCTGGAATTGCCTTAACTAGTACTGTCTCGGGCGGCACCTGGAGTGTGGCAAGCGTCCATGTGGCCAGTGTGACTGGCGGAGGCGAAGTTCTTGGACCAGGTTACAGTGCATCTGGGACAGAAGTGATCAGTTATACAGTTACGAATACTTGTGGTATGGGTATTGCAACCTATTCAGTTGGTTATGAACCGATTCCTTTTGCAGGCATTATTACTTTAACCTCAGGGGCATCAACTGTGAGTTCCAGTGCTTCGGCAACCCTTGACCCTTACTATACTACTGCTGGCTTAACAGGCACATGGGCTTGGACCACTATCAGCGGAGGTGCGACTGTCAGTAGTTCTATAACCGGAACAAGTAATGTCGTTACAGGTATTGCTGGTGCGGCAGGTGATGTTGATATTTCATATGCAGTATCAAATAGTTGTGCAACTTCAACTGCGCATTATACCATTCACGTCAATGGTGCACGTGGTGCCAATCCGAACAATTCGGGGGTAAGTGGGTTTGAAACTTTGAAAACCTATCCTAACCCGACTACAGGTGTAGTAATATTAGAGTTGCCAGGGCAGAACGACAATACAATTTTGACTGTAATGGATATTACCGGGAAAGTGGTGGATGTGAAGTCAACGAATGAAAACAAGATCAGCTTTGATATGTCCGGGTATTCGAAGGGCGTTTATTTGTTGCAGGTTAAATCTGGGGACAGATATTATTCTGAAAAGATTGTTTTTGAATAACCATTCAAACAGCGGTAAAATAGTTGTCGATAAATAGTCAACAATTGTTTCTTGTAAAAGGCGGCTGCCCGGTCTCGGGTGGCTGCTTTTTTATTTTGGGGTGGTATGAGCTGGGAGTGTTTGGGAAAATATTTGTACTATTGAAATAATGATTGAACAACTCAAGGTTGAGGGATTTTTGAAGTTGGCGGTTACTTGCCCGGTTTTTGATGTGCGTAGCCCGGGGGAGTTTGCGCATGCTCATTTCCCGGGGGCGTACAGCCTGCCTTTGTTTAGTGACGAGGAAAGAAAGGTCGTGGGGACTGCCTATAAACAACAAAGCAGGGAGGATGCCATAAAGATAGGGCTTGACTACTATGGGGTGAAAATGCGTGGAATGGTGGAAGAGGTGGAAGGCATTGTGGCTGACTGGAAAAAGCAGAACAGGTCCTCTATTCAGGATGGAAAGGTTACTATTCTTGTGCATTGCTGGCGTGGAGGAATGCGCAGTGCTGGCGTTGCCTGGTTGTTAGATCTTTATGGTTTTAGAGTTTGTACGCTAAAAGGCGGCTACAAAGCTTTCAGGACCTGGGTGCTGGCGCAGTTTGAGCTGCCTTATCGTTTTAATATTCTGGGTGGATATACTGGTTCGGGTAAGACGGAAATTCTGGAACAATTGGGTAAGGCGGGAAAGGTTTCAGTGGACCTCGAAGACCTGGCCCAGCACAAAGGCTCTGCATTCGGGGGGCTGGGCAAGGTGCAGCCAGGACAGGAAATGTTTGAGAATTTGTTGGCTTTGGCATTGCATAAGGCAGCCAGTGGTCTTAATGACGGAGAAGGGATTTGGCTGGAAGATGAAAGCCAGCGCATCGGCCCCGTAAATCTACCGGGTGCATTATGGAAAACTATGCAGGCATCGCCGGTGTTTTTTCTCGATATCCCATTCGAGCAAAGGCTGGATTTTATAGTTGCCGGATATGGAAAACATAAAAAAGAGGAGTTGGTGAATGCCATTATTCGTATCCAGAAACGATTGGGTAGCAATGATACAAAGCAGGCCGTCAATTTTCTGCTTGAAGACAATCACAGAGAGTGCTTTGGGGTTTTACTCCGCTACTACGATAAGTTCTATACACGCAGTCTGGAAAATAAGCCCGGGAATGAAAAATACTTACATCGGCTGCCTGTTCCCAAAGTAGACGCTGCTGAAAATTGCAAGCTACTTTTGGATTGGCTCGCTACAATCCAACTATAAATTTTGTTGCACCTCGCCAAATGCGGTCCAAGCGGTGTAGTTTTGACCTTGCTCAGGGCAAGTAATTTTACAGAAATGGAAGTAACAGAACAAATTAGGCTTACTCAATATTCACGTGGTGCAGGATGCGGTTGCAAAATTGCACCTGCGGTACTACAGGAGATACTCAAAACCGATGTGGTTGCACCTGCGAACAATATGTTGCTGGTAGGCAACGCTACCAATGATGACGCTGCGGCCTACGACCTGGGCAACGGCACAGCGCTGATCTCAACGACTGATTTTTTTATGCCAATTGTTGATGATGCCTTTGACTTTGGAAGGGTAGCAGCAGCTAATGCAATTAGTGATGTTTACGCAATGGGGGGGA
>CANCOG010000361.1 GCA_947379685.1 Flavipsychrobacter stenotrophus
CCCAAACAATACCTAATGCAGGCTTCGAAGCCTGGCGTACTTCTTCTGCGGGGTCGGGCTCTACCAGCCTTGCAGTAAAGGCACCCATTAATTGGTTTGGTGCCGATTCGCTCATTATAGCAGATGGACAAACACTTGGCTCTATAGCAGGTATTCCACCCAGCGTTTGGCAAACACAATTGTATAAAGATTCCGGCTCAAATGCACATGGTGGTACCTACTCCGCTAAGATGGTCACCAAGCATCAGGATACCCTGGGCACCTTTCCCGGCGTACTCTCTAATGCACAGGCACACATAACGATCGCATTTACCGGCACATCATTTTCGGTGAGCCCGCTTACCTACTCAGGAGGTACACCTGTAACTGCGGGTGCCAAAACTGTGAGTGCATGGGTGCTGTATACTGCGGGTGCCGCATTAGATAGCGGTATCCTTTCAGCAGGTGCTTATGCACACATCGGTGGTATTGATTCTCTTGTGGGTTCAGGCTCTGTTAAAATCGCACCTTGTACTTCTTTTACACAGGTTACGGCAACCCTCAATTACCCTGTCATCGCCTTAGGCGCTCTGGTTGATACAGTACGCATTTATCTGGCGAGCAGTGCGGGTGGTGCGGGTGGCATCCATAATGCAGTGGGCAGTACCCTTTGGGCCGATGATGTTACCATGACCATGCTGCCAGTGGGCATTAAGGAATTGGATAACGTAGCGGACTTTGCAAATGTTTACCCTAACCCTGCAAATGATGTTGTGAATATTGAAGTTGCCGGCAACGATGCGGTAACATTCAACCTCGTAGCGGTAAATGGCCAAACAGTTGCAAGTAAAACCTGCACAGGTAAAACCGAAATGGACATTTCCGGCTTATCTGCAGGATTGTATTTTTATACGATCACCAATACAACTGGCGCAACTACACAACGTGGAAAGCTCAGCATTGTAAAATAATCAGCAACATTTTGAATAAAAATTTAAGGGTAGGCCGAGCGAATCAGCCTACCCTTTTTGTATGTCTTTTCCGGGAAATTTTACGTTGTTTGTCCGCTCATCCATTTATGTACCGGTATAGGTTTCCAGGCCTCCATCTGGGCAATGATCCCATCGACTGAGTCATCGCAAAGCAGCATCTGGCGCACATCCTGACCCAGGAATCCTTCTTTCACCATGGTGTCGCACAAAGCAATAAGTGCATCGTAATAACCATTGATATTGAGTATCCCTATTGGCTTACCATGTAAACCCAGTTGTGCCCAGGTAAGCATCTCAAATAATTCCTCCATCGTTCCCCAGCCGCCTGGCAAGGCAATAATACCATCGCTGAGCTCATGCATTTTCAGCTTACGTTCATGCATGGTATCCACCGTAATCAGTTCCGTAAGGCCGTCGTGACCCACTTCCTTTGTTTGCAGAAAACCGGGTATAACACCTGTTACATGACCGCCAGCCTTCATAGCCGCATCGGCAACTGCGCCCATAAGTCCAATTCTGGCTCCACCATAAATAACCCTGATATCCAGCGCTGCAAGTGTAGCTCCCAATAAGCTGGCAGTCTGCCGGTAAATTACCCGGTTACCTTCACCTGAACCACAGAACACAACTATACTATTCATAAAATACAAGGATTACTGACCAAATTTAGTGAAGGTACAGTTAGGGTGGTATTAATTATTCTTTATCAATTAACCTGCCAGTGTGCAGTCGCCGGAGCGCTTTGCTTACCGGCATTACTTGCATTAATGCATTCCAGAATACCATCCCATAGTGCAAGGCGATGATTAAATGCATCAAACACAGCATTGGTAGCTTCCTCCCATTTATAAATGCTATCGCCGCAAAGCTCAGAGGTCATTTCGTACCCGAGGAATGAATGATGAAAACCATCTACTTCTATGTGCCGTTCCAGGTAATATTTAAGGATGCTTATTTTATCAGGCGACTGTCTGTGCAATTCATTCACAAAATTGATGAACATACCAGGTATCAGGTCCTCCCGACCAAATGTAAACACTGCTGCCTGAATATGCAGCTTGCCGGCATGTATAACAGAAAACGTATGGTTTACAAATTCAGCCGAGGCCGGTGGTACACCATGCTGCCGCATGCATTGGTGCAGCGACATGCCATTCTTAATATTGTCCATCAGCTCATAGATCACCTGGGTCTTGCAGCCCGCCTGCACCATAGCCCGCAGGTACAATTCAAAATGACTGGTATGATTTCCGTTTTCATCTACATCCGATTCCTCGCCCAACACTATTTCATTCACCAGGTACCTGGTTTGTGCAGTACCTACCGGCACCCAGGGAACCTGTATGCAGGTAAGGTTTCGCTGGAGCGTTTTGAGTAAGGACATAAAATCCCACACTGCAAAAACGTGGTGCTCCATAAATATATTAATGTCCCTGAGCTCCTTAATATGCTCATAGACCGGATGGTTGATCAGTCGCTGCCTGAGCGGCTCAATGTCTGACCTCAGTTTCTTAATATGTTCATTCACGTGCGGGAAATTGATTCAAAATTAGGTAAAGATTGGGCTCATTCCGTTATTTAGGTTTATTACCAGCATAAAAAACAATAAAAAAACCCGCTACAAACAGGTAGCGGGCTATATTTTTATTGATGTTGATGAATACTATGGGAATAAAATACCATTGTATTTGTTCACGTCAATTTTCGTAACAGTTGAATGATACTTAGTGTTGATAGCATCAATGATCTGGTTAGCAACAATCGCATAACCACGTGGTGTCAAATGTACACCATCGAGCGACCATGCCTGACCAGTGATGTACTGAGTGTTGTAAGTAATACCATTGTACACCTGACCTGCTGGCAACGTCTTCATGAAGGCATACATATCCACCAGAGTAAGGTTGTTACGCACGGCTTCGTTAGCGATGATCTCGTTATAACGGGCAGTAGCATTGTCTATGAACTGGATCTCGTCAGTTGTAAGCACATATTGCTTCCTGATTGGCAGGTAGCTTCCCCATCCCCTGCACTTGATCGAGTCCATTGGGGTGGTCAGCAAAATCAATTCACCAGGAACTGCCTGCCTTAAGATACCAGCGTTGTCTTCAATAATAAAGTAGTTGTAACCCAACTGGAACACGTAATTCCTTGATGCATAAAACGCTGTAAGCGAATCAGCAAGTGACTGCCTGGAAATGAACAGGCCGTTTGCAGGAATAGTGGTAAAGAAAGGAATAGACTTAATATCCGGAATATTGATCAATGCACCCCTTGCACCTGTGCTGATAGACAGCTGAACCGCTGTATCATAGTTATTTTCAAAAACAGGGCGTGGTGTGATGTCGTTGGTAGAGTAATAATTAAGCACAGCTGGCAATGCATTCATGGTACCATTACCTTGTCCGCCTGCAGTTGCATAGCCTAAAACGTCGTTAGCACCTAACCACATAGTGAAGAAAGTCGGGTGCAGGTTATCTACACGGAACTTCAACTCATCAAGCGGGGTACCTCCGGCTGGGTTGTGATAAAAACGTGCAGCATATGGGTTGCTGAAACCATAACCCATAACTGGATAATCTGCAACGCGGATACCAGGAACTGCTATATTATTCAACTGACCATTAGGGCCAACCGGGAAATTATTTGCCTTAGCATCTTCAACGTCCTGAGAAAAGTAAGGCAGGTCTACCGCACCAATAGAAGAATCAAGCGGATTACAAAAACTATAAGTTTCACCAATTACCTTGCGTGGACCAGGATAACCCATATCGCTGTGGAGCAATGGTTGATAGAATTTATCTCTTGCACCGTGAACCTGTATGAGCGAAAACTGTTCGTAAAGCCTTTGTGGATAAGAGTTTATTTGTCCTGTTGCATAAAGGCTGTTATCAGCATAACCGGCAGTAAGCGAATTACCTATTGCCATGTAGTTAGTAAAAACAGCTTCGCCTGCGGTAGGAGGTGTTGTAATATTTACACTGGGTTTACATGCTGAAAAGAGACATGCCAGAGCGCCAATGGTATATATTTTTTTCATTTCTATCTTTTTATCTTAGTAATTAAAAATTGTAGTAAACACCAATGCCCGGAGTTATTGCCTGTGTCCAGTAAGTACCATTGAAATTGCCGTAGTTGTATTTGGCGTCACGCTTCAGAGAAGTAACAAATTCACATGCTGCAAGAATTGTGATCCTTTTGATTGGCTTGATAGAAGCACCGCAGGTCAAAATAACCCTGTCTGCATCCGGAAGATCCGGAGAAACAAAACCATTGGTAACCGGAGTTGGATCGTAAGCCGCTCCACCCATTACAGATACTACCTTGCTTATTTTATAGTTACCACCTAAACGGGTAGTCAGTGTGTTCCGGTAGTGGCGTGGTGCATGCATGTCCTTCAGGGAATTGGTATGATCTGTGAAATTAATACGCAGTGAATCATAAGAATTCCAGCCTGTATAATTCAGGTCAAGTTGCAATGTCAGCCTTTCGTTGGTGAGTGGCTTGAGGCCAATACCGGCAGAAAGTACGCTTGGTAAAGGGAGCGCTGTTTCGAAAGTTGTATTCGGGAAAGTGTTCCTTAAAATATTAGGCACATTGAAATGAGCAGAACCACCGCTCAGGTCCATATTCACCTGCGAACGGTAAGTAAGCCCGAATTGCAGGTGCTCAGTGGCCTTCATTTGCAAACCTACATTGAAGCCAGCGCCTGATGCGTTACCATGCAATGCAATAGTAGCGTCCTGGCGATCGAGATTCTGAACCGGCAATGCAGCCTTGAAATCGAAATTACCATTAGCATATACGAAACCAGCACCAACCGACAGGAATTCTGTAAGACGGTAGCTGATAGTAGGCTGAACAAATACACACTTCAGGTCTATTGACTGAACAATATACCTTCCGGCCCAGTTGTCATCCCACTTAAGACCCGTGCCAAATGGCGTGTAAATACCAAGACCCAAGCCCAGCCTGCTGTTTTCCCTTACTGTGCCGCCTACATAGAAGTTAAACGGAGTAAAAGATTGCTGTACAGAGCGGGAAGAACCCTGGAAATTACCATAAGCAGTTGTTGGATTAATGCTCATGACACTGCCATAAACCTGTATATTCTTAAGGCGGGCAAGACCACCCGGATTATAAAATATTGTGGATGCATCCCAGGGCCACGCAGTACCCGAGCCACCCATAGCAAGCTGCCTGAGCCCTTGCAAATTTAACTGGAAACCGGCGCCAAAAGATGAAAAGGATGCTAATGCAAGTGATGCCGCCAATATGTGTTTCTTCATAAACCTAATTGTTAAAATAATGTCGTTTTCCAGCTAGCTGGTAATAACTAACAGCGTAAGGTATGGCAAAATAATTACTTAACCAACTACCTTTAAGAAATTGACATAAATCCAGTAATAAAAACTGTGCAAATATAAGCGTTAAGAAACCGCAATACCAATGGTTGCCATGCTTATTTTTATACTTTCTTCGCCTAAAAGGGCCAAAGCGCACGATTCGAGGGTGGCACCGGTGGTTAAAACATCATCACATAACAAAATATGCTTGCCTGTTAATATGTTTTTTCCATTTATCCCAAATGC
>CANCOG010000362.1 GCA_947379685.1 Flavipsychrobacter stenotrophus
GTAAAGTCCAGGTAGTCACCCTGTTGCTAGTTGTATCTAATGACTGTAATTTAAAGGATACAGCCAATGCACTCATACCGCTAGTGTTAGCCAGTTTCAGGTTAATTGAAGAACCTGGATCCCAACCTGCAGCGCCAGTCTGGCGAACGCCGACAGCACGATCGGTACAAACATTTTGTGCACCACATGAATCCAATGCATGAATTACATTTGCAGATGCAAAATTCTTAAAACCTGCGGCACGTACGCTACCAGTACATACAACGTTTGCTGTATCAAAAACACCAAATGTAACAGATGTATTGAAAGTGTTCAATGTACCTATTGAAGTTGCAGTTGCTCCAGTATCGACGGACCAACCAGTTGGCAAACCACCTGTAATGGTATTGAAATTCTGAACGTAAGGTGAAGCTCCGGTTGCGCCATGCAGATAAAGCTGTGCACTGGCACTCAGAGAAACTGAAGCTAAGAGAGATAGTAAAGCTACTTTTTTCATATTTTTAGTTATTTGAAGTGCGAAATTAGGGGATTTATGTTACTAAATTGTAACCAATAACCCAAAAATTAGTTAACAACCTGCAATTGAATAAAATAAATCAATTGGAAAACAAATTCCTATGGACAATCTCTGTTACCTGTAAGTTTTACATCGCTTGTGTCGCGAATTAGAAACTGGACAGCATTATAGAAAGAAAAAATACCGGTAACACTACCCTTTCCTGCAGGAATGATCGCTGGCTGGAACGTTGCATACCCACTATTATACATCTGCAAAGTTGTATTATTGATGTTTGGGCACGGGTGCAGGTAACGTGATGTAGAAATTGATTGCGTACTAGGTGCAGCGTAGGCAGCACCGATCGATGCAGTTTCAAACTCCATGTTTTCAATTTCCACTAACATGTTCAAATAAGGAATATAGTTAGTGATCAGGTCGTCAAGCCTCATCTTAAGCGGCGTAACAGTATGAGGAAAGGAAGCTTTGACAACATAGGTAGTCAATAGCGTTGAAGGAATACCGGTAACAGTAACCGAACTACCGGAAGCCGTTGCTGAAAGCGCGATTTCTGGCAGACCATGATAATTAACGACTGTCAATCCCTTCAATTTAATATATATCTTACGACCGATAGGGTAATCTGCATAAAGACCTGTTGCAGAAATAGAAACTGCAATAGCACCGGTTGAGTCCTGGATGACCAGGGTTTTATAAAAGTTACCGGTACGGTCGTCAGCTGTAATAATACCGTAAATTGTACTATCACCCAACACCCTAGATTGGCCTGTACCCAAACCTAAAGCAATACCACTCAACTTACTGATAGAAAGATTTACTGGCAAATTTGGGTCAACCTGAGACGTATCTGGTGGAGCATCAAATGTTTGCTTAACACACGAATTAAAGAAAAAGGCGCTGGCGAACAATGAGCAAAGCGCAAAACGAGAAAACTTCATATAAAAAATTTAAAAACTAATTAAAACTTAAGAACAATGTTTACAATAAAATTCATACCATAACCATAAATATAGTAGTTACCAAACTTATTGGGGTTGATATTTGTGAAATCATACCTCAACTGTTCGTAGCCTGAAGCAATATAGTTCGTGTTATTCAGCAGGTTATTAATACCCCCTGTAATGGTTAAGGTACTATTATGTGAAACTTTACTCACCATTTTAGACATCCGGGACAACTGGAAAGTTTTTCCCAACCTTAAGTCAACAATAAACGCAGCAGGTAATTTTTCCTGATCAAAGATCTTATGCCATTCAGGCGAATTAACCGGAACTAGATCTGCAGCCTCAGAAACACGCTTCCCTGGGTTAATAGATACATAATCCCTGTCGAAATAATTAAAGTTGACATTGACGAACATCCCATTCTTTGGGCGATAGTTAAATCCAAGCGTACCAACAGTTTGCGGGCCAACTCCCAGATAGTAATTCTTTATGTATGCCTTATTTTGTTTGGCATGTTGCAGTGTATCATTATCCTGATAGATATTGATGGTAGGGCGGTTTGTATAGAAGGCTTGCCCAATGGCAGACGCTGCTGTAACCGTAAGAGCGCGATTAACTTTATACTCTACCACCAGCTCAGTACCCAACATACGGGTATTTATATTCTGCATTACGTAGTTTACGAATGTATAATAAGCTGGATCGTCGTTATAATATCGTTTAATTTCTGTTGCATTTTGAATCTCGGTCCAGTACCCAACTGCCTTGGCCGTAAATTTCGATGTTTTCAACATATAACCAGCTTCAACGCTCATGTTCCGCTGATTAGATGGATCAGAAACCATAAAATCACGGGTTTCAGCTGAAATAAAACAATTGTCAGCAGTAGGAGGAGTGGTAGATATCAATGCATTTACGTACAGCGCACTACGCGGGTTAATTTTGTAGGTAGCACCAGCTTTAACCGCATAGTTGTAAAAGCCCTGTGCCGAAGTAAGACCATAAGAATTATTGGCAAAAAGGCCATTCCTCATAAAACCTTCTCTGCGAAATGAATTATCCTGCAGGCTCAAAGATCCGAAGAAATCAAATTTATCGAAGTTGTAAACCAACTGTCCCCACAGATTTGCGTTATTGAAGCGAATAGTATAGTCATAACCATATTTATCGCCTTTCTTGATAACAGCATTTGGCCTGTTCAGATCATTCTGATAATAATTTGGATTACCTACATATTGCTGAGATGCAAACTGGTTATAATTTGTGTAATAGTCGCCACCCAGCAGATCAACGATTTCTTTATAAAATTCAGTGCGTTGAGAAACAAAGGTGAAACCACCGTAAAACGTTTTATGCTCGTTCACTGACCGTTCAATATTAGTACTAAAGTTAAACTTCTTGAATGCACTTACTTTATCAAACAGTACATATTCCGACTGCTTGCCGGTATATGAATCCCCAGCAACACCATTCACATTGTTCATGGTCTGAATATTGTTCCTGTTTGCCGCATATAGATCTGCCCATTTAACCTGTAGGAGATCACGGTTATTCTCAATCTGTTGTCTTACCAGGTTGCCCGTCGTAGAATCTGGAGGGTTGTAATTGTAGTATAAACCAGGTAAATTCCTGTAATAGCTACCCCAGGGACTTGGTACATTATAATAGTCTATTCTCCCAACTTTAAGTTTTCCAAATTCATAGCTTACAGCGGTATTCCAACGTGTTTTGTCATCTGGCCTGTATTCATAGTTAAGGATACTTATTGGTAAAAAACTCTTCCTGGTCCTGCCACTTCTTTTGTCACCATTCTGATTTCCCCACGCATCATTATAATAGTGAGTACCAGCTAAATCGAGGGCTTCTCTCGTAGCATACACACTCTGCCCTTCTGTTGTTGGTGATGCAAATGTTGAAAGGTTAATTTTTCCCTTTCCTAATGTCTTGGTAACTGCAGCAAAATACGCATATCCATCAAAGTAAGTGCCCGGCACATAACCCTCTTGCGACCATCTTTTTGATAATGATACTGAATAAGCCCATCCTTTTTTTGAAGTGCCGCTATTCTTTGTAACCATTACCCTATTCTTTATACGTCCACTACCAATTGAATAAGTGACCTTGGTCTCCTCACGCTGGTTATCAGCAGTGGCATCGAGGTAAGTAGATCCGTTTATCCCTCCAAACGCGTATTCCGATGGAGCCAACCCGTATTTTACAGTTCTGCCATGAAACACATCATTGAGACCACCCATGGTACTCCAGGAAGCGTTGCCGCTTTCAACATCATTAACGACAATGCCATTGATCAATAATTCCTGCGCATTTCTTTTATATCCCCTTGGTTGAAAACGATATGGACCAAAAACAAATGTAGCTGCATTTACGAAAGGGTCACGGCTGGAAACCACCAGGCCACCGCCATTATCAGTTGTCGTGCCTTCGTCGGAAGTAGACGAATTTGAATTCTCTGAGATAGCAATTGTAGGTATTTGTGTATTTTCGTAAGAGGCAGTTATGTCATTTGGTGTGGCCTGCAACTCGCCAAGGTCGTTAATCTCCTTATCAACATTAACATTCAATGTATCCCTCTTGGTATTACCCCCACCTATAACAATTTTATGACTGCCATAAGGAATCTCACTCAACATAAAATCCCCTTCACCTTCGGTACTGGTAAATGCATCGAGGTCAACAACTGTAATTCTCACGCCACTATAGGGGCCCTTAGTAGTACTATTTATTATCTTTCCCTTGATAATCCCTGTTTTCTTACCTGCCTGCCCAAAGGAAACCCCAAGAAAAGACAATAACAACAATAAAACGCCTGACAGCCTTCGCATAATATAAATATCTAGATTCAAAAAAGAATTGGGTGCAAACTTACAACGACCTTTTCAGTATTGGTGACTTTGGGGTTAAGTTATTGTTAAAGGGGAGTCATTTTATAATTATATATTCCCATTCCAACTTTTAAGTGAAGGGTTTTTAATTCCTTTGCTGTAAAATAATTCTTCCGTGATCAAAAAAATATTGCTTTCTTCATTCATTTTCGTTTCTGCAATAACCGCTAAAGCCCAGTTAGCACAGTACAAAGTTCTGGCTGTTGGTTTTTATAATGTTGAGAATTTTTTCGATACGATTCATGACCCCAATAAGAAAGATGAGGATTTTACGCCCGAGGGCTCTTACCACTATAACACAGAAATATATAATCAGAAGCTGCATAATATCGCTTCCGTTTTTCAAAAATTAGGTACAGATGTCACTCCCGATGGCCCCGCGATAATAGGAATGGCTGAAGTTGAAAACGATAATGTGTTAAAGGATATAGTACAGCAACCAGAAATAAAGAACAGGAATTATAAATATGCCTGGTTTTATACTCCCGATGAACGTGGAATAAGTGTGGCAATGCTGTATAACCCAAAGTACTTTAAACTCATCAGTTCAGAACCCGTGCATGTGCCGCTGGAATCGCTGGGACAAAAACGCCCGACGCGTGACATATTACATGTTTATGGTGTGTTGGCAGGTGATACGGTTCACGTGCTGGTAAATCACTGGCCATCAAAAAGTGGTGGCGAGGCTGCAAGCGCACCGGGTCGTAAACTGGCGGCATCGGTGAACAAAAAGATATTTGATTCTATTATTGCTGCCAACGCCAATGCCAAAGTACTTATAATGGGTGACCTCAATGACAATCCCAACAGCGAGGGAGTTATAGAAGTGCTCAATGCTAAAGATGAAAAAGGCGAAACCGAATTAACGGACATATATAATCCCTGGATCAAAATGTACAAAAGAGGAATAGGTACAGAAAGTTATCAGGGCGAGTGGAACCTCATTGACCAGATCATGATCTCTGGCTCCTTCATTAAAAACAACAACAATAAATGGAAATATTACAAGGAAGAGATATTTAATCGCGACTTTCTGGTGAACAAGATCGGCCAGTACAAGGGCCTCCCCCACCGCTCATTCGCCGGTCCAAAATGGATCAATGGTTATAGCGACCACTTCCCGGTGGTGATGTACTTTATTGAAAAGTAGTTTTTTGGGGGGATTCTCGCTAAATAGTCCTATTTGAAT
>CANCOG010000363.1 GCA_947379685.1 Flavipsychrobacter stenotrophus
TGAGGGACAAATTAATCTACATTCTGGCGGGGTCAAACCTACTGACGATTTTTATCTTCTGCTATTTTTATTTTGGCGACGGGGACTCCGGGTTCTGCCGGCATCAAAAGCCCAATTATGCAAAAGGCACAACAGTATCCGTCGGAAAAAAGGGACCTGTTGCATGTCCGCCCAGTTGTTACCAAGATCCCGATTGCACCGTTGAACTACACAAGTTGAATACCAATCTTGCTACGGCAATGATAAAGAACTACATGAACAATCACTGGAGTGTACTTAATGATAACTGCCCAACTGTCATGAATAAAACCCCGGTACCCAGTGACCGTACGCCTTTTGTCGATTCAAGATGTGCGTGGTTCGACCTGGACACCTTGAAGAAATTCATTTATGAGATAGAGTCTAAGACATGCAACAACAGGGCCAACGCAACGAAACCTTGCGACACCAACCTGAAATTGGGTATACGGATCTATTTTGCTGAATACCCGAGTGCAGCTGACTGGACTTCCTACCAAGGGCTTGAAACCGTTCCGCAAGAATATGCGGGATTGCACACGCTATTGATGGTTCCTACATTCTATAATGGTACCAATGATGTAGATTTCGATCCGAGCGTGCCCTACGTTTTTGATGCAGCTTGCCAGGAGCCACCAATGTTTGACACACTTGCCCTCAATTCGTTAATTCTTGGTCCTACCAACCAATCGGCCTTCCGGAATCACGGCGGTCTGATTCCCCCTCCATTTAAGCCGACCGGCCCGCCATTGGAGAACTTCTATAAGTTTGGGAATCGCTTTATGGAATATTCTGATACACAATAGTTCTAATCATGAAGACAATGTTCCTGATATTGCGTGTATTGGAGGCGGCAGCTTGCCTGGCAGGATTTATTAACTATAGAAAGTTCAGAGGCACATATCTGTCTATGTTCGTTTTTTACCTGTTGTTCATAGTTGCTGCGGAGGGCATAGGAGAATACCTCATAAACCACGACCTCGATCACGCCAATAAAATATTTTACAATTACCTGGTCATACCCGGCGAGTTTCTGTTTTTCTTCTGGCTGTTCTATCAAACATTCAAAGCGTCAAAACTACAATGGATTCCGGTTGCCTGCACAGCCATCTATATAGTAGCATGGCTGGTTGACGCTCTTCATTTCAGCAAACTTCAATTTTTCTTTTACTCTATCTCGTATAGTATTGGAAATCTATTATTGCTGGTACTCATCCTCCGGTTTTTCGGGACGATGATTACCAGCAATTTAATACTTAGTTTTAGCAGGCAGCTCATGTTCTGGATATGCCTTGGGTTATTGATTTTCTACCTGGGGAGCTTTCCATTTTATGGTTTGCGTAATACGCTGGCATATAACTATCTATCGTTGTACATATCCTATTGCTACATAGTTTATGCGCTGAATTACTTAATGTACTTAACTTTCATAATTGGGTATATATGGGCGGACCCGAATACAAAATCTTTCTGATTCTGGCTAACCTTGTGCTGCTGGTATTTATTATTGGCATTGTGGTTTTTATCTTTCAGTACCATAAGCGGAAAGTGCTGCATGAGCGTGAAAAGTCGTTGCTCAATGAACAACATCTTCAGGAGCTGTTGCATACCCGCATGGAGATACAGCAGCATACAATGCAAGATATTGGCCGTGAGATCCATGACAATGTAGGCCAGCGCCTTACACTTGCATCAATTTACACCAACCAGCTGGCATACCAAAACCAGCTCCCCGGTGAAGCGGAACGGATTACCACCATCGGCAAAATTATTGATGAGTCGTTGGCTGAGCTAAGAGCCTTGTCGAAAAACCTGACTCATCCCAATTCCGATATTGCCGATCTGAAAGAACTAATTCAAGAGGAATGCAAGCGGGTGGCAGCGCTTAATATCTGTGAAGTGCACAGTACCTTCAATGAGGGGAATCATATGATCTCAAATACTATCAAGAATTTTATTCTGCGCATTATCCAGGAGTTTTTCCAAAACAGTCTGAAACATGCGGGATGTTCAAAAATCGACCTCGATTTTCAGTATCATCAACATGGCCTTAAAATTGAGATAAATGATAATGGGCGGGGTTTTGATTTGAGATCTGAGCCAGAGGGCAACCTGCGCGGAATAGGACTTTCGAATATGGACAAAAGAGCAGAATTGATAGGTGCTGATTTTTCATTGGAGAGCGTGGTAGGCAGTGGCACTTCGTTACACTTGTTTATTCCGGCTGGTAAACTAAATATTGTATAGAATGAAACACACAATTGTTATAGTTGATGATCACCTGTTAATTGCGCGTGCCATCGCAGGTATAATCGATAATTTCCCTGAATATTCTGTTTTGTATGAAGCGGAGCATGGTAAGGCGTTAATAGAAAAGTTCAAGGTTGCAAAAAACGTACCCGACATCGTGCTGCTGGATGTTACCATGCCGGTAATGGATGGTTTTGAGACTGCGAAATGGATAAAAACCAATCACCCGGCTGTACTCGTAATTGCCCTTTCCATGCAGGATGATGAAGTGTCGCTGATAAAAATGATAAAGGCAGGGGCAAAGGGCTACCTGTTAAAGAACATTCACCCGGCAGAGCTGAAGGCAGCTTTGGATACCCTGATATCAAAGGGACAGTACTTTCCCGACTGGGCCACCTCAAAGGTGTTTTCTACAATTACGGACGAACAGCAAGCGAAGCCCACCAGTGTCTCTTTCACAGAGCGGGAAAATGAATTCCTGAAATATTGCTGCACGGAAATGACGTACAAAGAAATCGCAGAGAAAATGTTCTGCAGCCCTCGCACGGTGGAGGGCTACAGGGATGCCCTGTTTGAAAAACTAGGGTTGAAAACCCGGGTTGGCCTGGCGGTATATGCGCTGAAAAATAACCACGCGGGTGAGTGAAGGGCAATGTCGTTAAGTTAGGGTTTCGCGCCAAGACGCAAAGGCGCAATTCCCAGTTTATTCAATCAAGACTTGGTTTATTGGAAGTTAAGCCGCAAAGAAAATCCTGTTAACTTATTGACATTGGACTGAAGGGGGGAGGGGAAGTGCCGCTAGAAAGATTTGGACAAGCCCTCATATCCTATGTTTTTTTGTGCCGGGCAATTATTATTGGCTTCTTCCGTTTATTTTTAACCCATGCAAAAATTGCAAAAATACTTTCCGCTTGTAAGTGCAGCTCTGCTGTTGTTGCTCGGTGTGTTTTTGCTTTACCCGCATTTCCAGTATTACATTGACCCCGATGGAACCGCCTACCTTACCATTTCTAAAAAGTATGCGGCAGGTGATTTCGCAAGGGCCGTCAATGGCTACTGGAGCCCATGGAGTTGTTGGCTGACAGCAATATTGATAAAACTGGGGACGTCGGCTATAACCGCCTCGGTAATGATTAATACGATTGGTGCAACGGGCTTTCTATTCATTTCTGGTTCGTTTTTCAGGAAATTTGATATAAAAACGGGCTTACAGTGGTTAATGTTACCAGCGCTTTCCTTTTTCCTGTGCTATGCGGTGTACATGCAATCGTTCGATGACCTGTGGGAGTGCTTTTTTCTGTTAGCTGCATTGAGACTAATGGTGAGTGAGAGCTTTACCGGCAAGCCTGTAAAGTGGCTGGTCATGGGTTTTATTGGCGCGCTGGCTTACTTTGCCAAGGCGTATTCCTTCCCGTTTTTTATACTGAACACTGCCTGTTGCACATTCCTGCTTGCAGATAGAAACTGGATGAAATGGTTGAAGATATCCGCTGTAAGTATCGGGACCATGTTCTTGATCAGCCTTCCCTGGATCTTTGCACTCCACAATAAATACGGCATCTGGACTACCTCTACAGCCGGGCCATTAAATACCTCGTGGTACCTGGTCGGGCATCCTTTTTATAAGGAAGGTATTGGGTTGTTGATTCCGCCGGTATACAAGGATAGCCCTTATTTTTGGGAAGACCCCTACCTGGTCAACGGGCCGACTCCGCACTTCTGGAGCTCGTGGCACCTGCTGGGTTTGCAGGTTTTGAGAGCAGGTGTAAACGTATGGAGGTTACTGAAAAGTATGCTGCAGATTTCTTGCTTCTTTCCATTGGTGACAGTAGCGGCTTTCTTTTTTCTTCGACGCAGCAAGAAAGATGGGGCAGGCAGTAAGAATTTGAATATTGCTATCCTTTCCTTCTTTTTGTTTCCTGCCGGATTCCTGCTGGTGAATTTTGAGCCTCGATACATCTGGTACATGCTCCCGCTCAGTATGGTCATAGGTGCTTCATGGATACAAAATAATCAGGTAAGGCTTAAAAACCAATTACTAAAACGGTTGCTGGCCATTGCGTTTACCATCAGTTATTTAGTTGTTCCACTGGCAGTAACTTTCACAACGAGCGAAGAGGGATGTGACGAGGCTACATTGACAGCACAACTTAAGGCTAGTGGTATTGAAGGATCTTTTGCTTCTAATTCGATAACAGGAATTGAAACACAACGATTGGCGCGACTGGCCTATTTTTCCGGCAATCCTTATTATTATCTTTCAAATACGCACCCCGACGCTAAAACGTTGCTTGCTGAAATGCGCAGATACAAAGTAAAATACTACTTCCAGTGGAAGAACAGGTCTCAGATGATTTTGCTCGACGAATCTGGCCGACAATTTTCGGAAGTCAAAATTAACGAGGAAAGTCCGGCCAGCGAAATCAGAGTCTACCTGGTGAATCCATAACGAGACCAGCCTGACTGAACTATCATGCCAAACCATAGTGAGTCAAATTGTATGAAATCAGGCAAACTGGAGCCGGGCTGTGCCCAATAATTTATTACCTTGTAGTGGGTGAATAAACACTATCTTGAATAAACTCGGCGGGATTAGGAAATTCTAATGCCGGACGAGCCGTAGCCCTGTTTTTTTGTAACTCACCTGATTGGAAATGACTTACATCCGGTGTGTTTTTTAATGCTTTATATTGTTGTACAAGGATACCCAACAGATAATAAAAAGCACAATTTCGATCTCATAGATTTGGCCTCGCCTGAACATTTTAAAGTAGACATAAGCCTATATTTGTATTCTAAATCTTCATAGTGTATCCGTTTATGACCTACGAAATTAATGAGGCAGTTGACTCAATGGTTAGCACTTTGCTGCAAATCGGGGAAAGAGTTGTGGAAGTTTCCAGAGATCAGACCATGACACGTATCTGGGACAGGGAAGGTTCCCCCCTTGCTGCGTTGCGTCATCAATACCTCGGCAAAAAGATAGCTGATATACGTAACGACAGCACGATCGCATTTTGTAAAACAGGCGTTGATGAAGTTTTTGCCACCGGGCAGAACATATACAAGGAGTATGTTTCGTATAAAAATGATGTGAATGCGGTAGTTACTTACTCTCTGAGAATACTGGCGTGCCACCCGGATAAGGAAAACTACGTTTTTCTGGTAATAGAAAATATTAGCCGGGGCAACGAGGCACTGCTTGTGGAAGACAAATGGAAAATGGCCCTTGATGCC
>CANCOG010000364.1 GCA_947379685.1 Flavipsychrobacter stenotrophus
TTTTATTTTTGCACCCCATTGCAACGGATGATATTTAATTTCATCTTGCATTTCGATAAAGTGCTTCGTTTCAAAAAATGGCCTGAGATCCTGCATAGCTCTATAAAATCTTGCTTAAAAGTAAGCAAATGTAGAATAGAAAGTCATACGCCAAAAACAATACCGGCAAAAGGGCTAACTTAGTTATTTTTATGACTTGAAATCGCCACCTTTGAAACGTACAGGTTACCTTTGGATATGCTTGCACAAAACCGGACGTAAAAACACCACGAGCTAATCGAACATTTGGTATTTTCGTGCCCTTTTTACATCGGGCACCTACTTTATTGTTAAAAAAGGTTAGCCAGACGGTATTTACTGGGAAAAAGCTATTGAATTTTATATTTTTGGAAATTAACCGCAAAGATGTCAACAGGAAAAAAAGCTAAACCAACATATTTTAACGCCATTCTTGGTGTCGCACTGGTATTGTTCCTGCTCGGGGTCTTGGGTTGGCTGCTCATTAATGGCAGAGCGCTATCGAGAGCATTTAAAGAAGATCTCGAGATAAGTGTTGACTTCCATGACAATACAACTGACGCAAATGTTCAAAAGCTAAAGGACATACTGAGTAAGCAGGGTTTTGTACGCGAAACAAAAATAATAACCAAGGAAGAAGCCATGAAGATGGAAAACCAGGTTGAAGGAACCAATGTGGTCGAGTTTCTTGGGTACAACCCATTGTTTACCTCAATTGCAGTTAAGATGCACGAGGAATATGTAAATAAGGACAGTCTGGATAAGATCAAGAAGTTCATTTTACAAAGCAATGTTGTAAGAGACGTGACCTGGCCCAATGTTGTGGTTGAACAAATGAACAGTAACTTCAGAAAGATCGGAGTTATTTTGGGAGGCATTTCAATAGTACTTTTGATAGTGGTAATTTTTCTGATCGACAACACCGTGCGTTTGGCAATGTTCAGTAACAGGTTCCTGATAAAAACAATGCAGATGGTTGGAGCTACCCGTTCTTTTATTACACGACCATTCGATATCAGGGCATTCCTGAACGGACTAATAAGTGGTGTTCTAGCGGTGATTGCCCTTTGGGTGGTGATGTCTTTCGCAATCAAACAATTACCTGTTCTGAGCCTGCTCAATGACTCCATGTTACTGGGTTTCCTGATGCTGGGCATGGTAGTGCTGGGCATAATGATATCGCTAGTAAGCACACACCGGTCGGTAGTGAAATACCTAAAAATGCATGTAGATGACCTTTATTAATTATCAAAGGCTAATGGTCAATTATTAATTGGCCGAAAATGGAAAGCTACCAATTTAACAATAACAGTTTGCCAAAGGGCAGCAAGATTAATAATTAACAACTAACAATTATATTTTATGTCAACGATAACAAAAACGCAGCCGCAGGTGGTAAGAGTACCGTCTAAACCAAACATGGCATCGTCGGGCAATCCAGAAACGCAAATGGAGCAATCCTTCCTTTTTGATAAGGATAACTACATGTGGATGATTGGGGGAATTTGCCTCATATTCCTTGGATTTTTCCTTATGGCAGGCGGTAAAAGCGCCAACCCTCATGAGTTTCATTACGATGAAATTTATAGTTTCCGACGCATTACACTTGCGCCAATTGTAATTTTAATTGGATTTACAGTTGAGGTATTTGCAATAATGAGGAAACCAAAAGAAAACGCGTCAGTTGCGTAGATAGTCAATTAGATTTTCGGAAGTGGACATTTAGCTACAGACTGAACTTTGCTGAGCTCCTGACCATTTTTATATAACTTGGTAATCAATAAAAATGGTTGTAAACATAACGTTTACAACCATTTTTATTTGAAACATTTTCAAGGAAACAAAACAAACCAGGGCTAAAAAAACCTAAGCCCGTGGGTTCTTACCACGGGCCTTAAAAAGGGTTAAATAATCTTACTGATTAGAATAAAATTTAGAGGCTGCCATCACCTACTAGTAAAGGATGCTGACCAGCAGTCTGGATATCACGCCATACCCTGTTGATCTCGGAGCTCTTATTAGCAGCACCTAAACCACAATAAGGATAAAGTGTGTTTACACAGTCACGAACAATTTTAGCACATACATACGATGCTGCGCTAACCTTGTACAATACTGATGGACTAACATCTTTATTCGCAGCACATACCTGCCATGACATATCAACGGCATAGTATAGTTTCTGACGTGCAGTCTGCAGTTTACCTAACAGAGAGTCATAAGTTTCCTGCAACAAGTTGCTATTCACTTGCGACATTCTGTCCGCATTGCTCTTGTCTGCAAAAACCTGTGCGCAAAGATCCATGAAATGGAAAGCCATGCCTGACAGATTAATTGCAAGCGTTGCTTCAGAAAACTGAAGGAACGGGTAATGAAACAGTGCTGCATTAAGTGCGCCGCTGTTGATCATAAACGCCCTGTCCTCTGCTACCTTAACATCAGCTGCCGCGAACGAATTGCTTGAAGTGGCCACCATACCCACTGCATTCCAATCGTCTGAAACAGTTACTTCACTTTTCAACAGAATAAATGAAATAATCTGCGGCGCACCGTTGCTACCCGTAACAGGTTTTCCTTTTTCAAGGACAACACAGTTGGCAGTAAATGCCGTTGCTTCGGCAGTGCCGCTAGCATAGGGCCACTTACCGTTAACAATATATCCACCATTGGTTTTTTCCGCCGTTCCGGTTACCGAGCCGCTACCGGCAAGGCAAAACTTTTCGGTTTCAAACAACGATTTGGCGAACTCGGGGTTAATAAACCCTCCGAACCAGCCTGCCCCGGCACACAAAGTAACAACCCAGCCAAGACTACCGTCAGCACAAGCCAATGCTTCTTCTATTTGCATGGCATCAGGAAGGGACAATTGTTTTCCTCCATAAGCAGAAGGAACTAACATTTTGAACCAATCCTGTTCGTAAATCAGGTTTAATTGTTTCTTGCTAAGCTTACCTTGCTTCTCAGCGGCGGCGGCTTCAACTCTGATTAAATTAATCCACTCCTGTTTGAGCAGAGAAATTGGATGTGACAAATTGCTCATGCTGCAAAGGTAGGTTGATTATAACAACTAAAAAACAAATTGCCGAGACCATGATTTGAACAAGATATTGAATGCAAGGTTTTTCGTTAACAATTTGTTATTGAGCAGCCGTTAACAAATACTAAATAATTAAACTGCGAAGGCGAATTTAAGAGGTCCTGCAGACACAAAAACAGGCCAAAAGCCTTATAAAACAATAACTATTAAGTTATTCAATAATAAAGAAAATCCATTGCTAATATTATAAAAATTATAGCTATTTAATGCCGCAAAAAAGAAAAATTGCAGATCACTTTAAATAAAATCCTTATTATGCCGTTATTTTTCTTAATATGCACGTGATTTCTATAATGTTACTTTAAGAAAACCTTAACACTCCCTAAAGGTGTTTTATCGACTTTACACCCTAATAACATGAAATTAATATTGTGTTCAGCCTAAAAAAAGCCTGTTTTGCCATATTCAGCCTACTTAATTACTGTGAATTTATTATAATATTTAGTTGTTTGGGACTGAACAAAACAAACATAAATACCTGAGGAAAGTGCCCCGACGGGAATTAAGACATGAGATTGGGAAATTGGCACTTGAATTGAGAAAATGCTCTGTCCCTGCATATTCAGTATCGAAATTTGCACATACTGACCTACCATGCCACTCAACGTCAAATTCAATTCTTCGTTGGCGGGATTTGGATAGATTTGCACATGTCCCTGCTCTCCCTGGAATGAAATTCTCGTATCGTCATGAGCCTTACGCTTGTATAAATTAGTTCCACCACGAATGTCCCCTACCAGCATTTCTAGCCCGCCATCGCCAGCAATATCACCAACAACAGGCGCGCTGCGCAGGCCATAGTACGCACCCCAGAAACTTCCCGGGTTATTGTAGCCATTACAATTAGTATCAATATAGGAATAGTGGGCGTCCTTCAGGGGGTATGTGATAGTTGTATCGCCACTTTGCACACTATCGAACAGGTAAAGATTTCCCGAGTTACTACCAACAAGCAAGTAATCTTTACCGGAATTATCAATTTTACCGATAAACGGAGTACTGTAACAACCGGCTACCTGGTCGGGATCTACTTTTACATTGCCCAGGTTGGAGCTGATAAACTTCAGGCGAATATTACCAGGAGTTGTACTCACGTTCTGGTAGTAATTGAGTGTACCGTAAATGTTGCCAATAACTATGTCTTGCTTGCCATCTTTATCTATGTCATAGATAAAGGGGGCTGCACGCCCGTCAACGTTAATGGCTGCCCCGGTGATGTCAGTTAACGTTACTTGTACGGGAGACCAGATAGGTTGAACAGAGTTAGAAGCTGCAAGGTTTTTAAAATAGGATAGTGAGCCATCGGTATGACCTATCACCATATCGGCCTTACCATCATTGTCAATGTCGCCAAATGCCGGTGCCGTACCTTCGAAACCAAAAGTATCGATCTGTAAAAAGTCCTTTGTAACTAAAGTGAACGAAGCATCACCGGCAGTGGTAGTATTCATATAATAAGATATTCTGCTCCTGAGTAAACCGCTGGACTGATGGTAACCATCAGAACCGATAAACAGGTCTGGTTTACCATCCTTGTTATAATCGAATAACATTGGGTATGAACCTGTACCAACATCAATGGTTTTGTCGGTCAGGAAGGAGTCGGATTGAAAACGCCAGTCCGGCGACCCCGCAGTTGAAAAATTCTTATAATACCAAATGCATTTGTAATTCTCGGACCCACTACCCGCATTTGGTGCAATCAACAGATCTTTTTTCCCATCCTGGTCTACATCGACATTAAACGCGGCGGGCCAAACGGGAATTGATACTTGTTTACCGCCGGTTTGCCACATAGTGTCTTGCGAGATCATGCTATCGGGGCCGCCATATTCAATCCTACCATTTTTCAGAAAGGTCATTTCGTCATAAGACACGCTACCGTCAAGGTAATCATAGTCACCATCCATATCCCAGTCGAACAGACAAGGAGTATTTCCTGAATGTGTCTTTTTCCCTGCGCTTTTCAGACCCGAATTATTGCAACTGCTCGCCAGTGTATGTGTACGGTAAAAACCCTGGTACACCTTACCCCAGCACCGGTCTTTCAATTTAATATGAATACTATCGCAGGGCAAACCCATTTCGACCCGCTCGTTTTTATACAGGTTCATATATCCACCCAGAATATTGTAGGAAATGAAATCGAGGTCTCCATCATGGTCTACATCAACAATTGCTGGAATATCACCGGGGTTATTAAATGCATTAGCTGCGCCTCCGGCAAAAGGGTCGTTGGTATAGTATAGATCCTGGTAGAATTTAAAACAAAGCTGATTACGGCTATTGTAGTAGCCCTTGTAGACAGAAAACCCAGTTGAACCTTGTTGGAACAGATCTGGGATGTTATCACAATTATAGTCAGCAAGGATCATATAATCGTAACA
>CANCOG010000365.1 GCA_947379685.1 Flavipsychrobacter stenotrophus
TTACAATCCCGCCTGAAGAAACTGTTGCCGGTGCACTGCTGGATAAACTCCATGTACCGCCCGCTATGGTAGATGAAAGTGTAGTTGCGGCCCCAGTGCAGACACTAGAGCTACCCGAAATTGTACCTGCAACGGGCAATGGATTAATGGTAATAATAGTTGAGGTCATAGCAGAACCACAGGCATTGGTCACGGTATACAATACAGAATCAGACCCTGAACTTACTCCGGTTACCAGTCCACCCGAAACTGTTGCAGAAGCATTGCTTACACTCCATGCACCGCCAGAGGCCGTACATATAAGTGTAATTGATGCTACCTCACATACACTCGAAGGGCCAGAAATAGTTCCCGACACCGGGGTAACTACCACAGAAATCGCAAAGGGTGCTGTGCCGGTACCGCAGCTATTGGCAACTGTGTAATAAACCGTATCGATACCTGGACTTACGCCGGTCACGGCGCCGGACGAAGATACAGTTGTTAAACCTGTGCCGGAGCTACTCCAGGAACCTCCCGAAATAGTGGCCCCCAGCGTTGTGGTACCTCCTGAACAAACAGAACTACTACCAGTAATGGTGCCCATACCTGGAGTCGCCTTAACGTAAATGATCTTATGTGCCCTTTGGTTTTCATAGATCGTATAGGTAATTGTGTCCAACCCAGGTGTCATACCTGTGACTACACCAGACGCGTTAACCGTTGCGTGACTGTTGGAAGCTGTCCATACCCCACCGGATACATGGTTACTGAGCGTTGTTGACGCCCCTGTACAAACAGTGTCAGCACCGTAAACTACACCAACCGTGTCTTCAATAGTGTTTAATGTCGCATTTGTATAAACGGCAGGGTTATAGTCGAAATAAATACCAGCCTTATTGGTGATCTGTGTACCTGGCGCAAGACTATCATGTGGTAAAATATTATAAGAAATGTAACCAATACTTCCTGTAGGGTCACTGGCGCTATCTGGCAGGTTAATATCATTAAATCTGAACTTAATAACATTTCCAAACTGGTAAACGAGCACGGGAGAACTTGAGCTGATGACCTGGAGGGTTGAGATGTCGAGATTGGCATCAATGGTATCGGCTACGGTAATATTGTAGGCAGGTGCACTACCTGTGTTTTGGAAATGTATCATGTAGCTGAGTGGTGTACCGTTAGGGACATAACCTTCGGGGCCATAGCCCATTGGAGATACAGCTTTTTCATTGGGATCCCAGGAAGAAACGACAGGCTGTCGCCAGACATAGGCGTTATTCGTTAAGTCGGGATCCGTTATTGTGCTTGGTGACACGTAAAGCTGATTTCTAACAGTATCAAAAATAGTAGCTGTTGTATCGGTAGTCACCTTCACATTTGCGCTGAAATCAAAAAGACTACCGGTAGTTGAAAAATTCCATCGTAAAGTATCGCCAGAAATGCTGGTGGGCGCAGGCCCGGTCCACATACCGGAGTAGCTTAGATTAGAATCTATAATAAGTGTCACAGTTGAGTTAAGTGTATCACACATAAATCCCCAGGGATTGCTGCTCCAAATAGCAATGTACCCGACCTGGCCGGGCACAAAATGCGCACCCCAGCCGGAAATACTCATGTCCATTATTGTAGGTGCAGTGCAGGTAAAGGCGAAACTCTGCGTATCGGAGCTTCCAGCGGAAGTAGTAAAAGTGTACGTGCCTGAAGATGGACATGATGGCGTAAGCGAGCCGCCGGCCGACCCACCTCCACCAGCAGTTCCAAATGGATTAGACACGAGTGTGAATGTATCACCCGCAAAAACGTTCAGGGAATAATTACCATTTTCATCGCACCAGCCATAGCTTGTTGTCCCACGGGAATTGTTGATCAGTTCAAAAGGCCAGTAACTTAACCCAACCTCTCCGGAGTCACGCACACAATTGGCATTAGAATCAATGTAAAATGAACCCAGTAGCGGAGAACAACTCGAACCAAGGAAAAGTCGGCTGCCAAGTGCCCATCCCCCATGATACGAATAAGTGTATATACCAGCAGAATCAGCCACGAATTCATCGTAAGAACCTGGTATTAAATACGTATGCGAAAACGATCCGCTATAACTAAAATGGCCACGACCATCGTTATAGATTGGGACAGTAACAGAGGTATCCGTGCCATCACCAAAATAGATGTGCTTGGTAGCCGTAGGGCTCAGCATCGCAGAGTCGGATACCGACCCATCAAATCCATAATTGTCGGTAAACGGAACGGTGCAAACACTCCGGTCGTATGAATAAGCATCGTGAGGTGCAGAGTCATACAAATTTGTGTAAACACCACCGCCATGACAATCCTGGACTGCCACTGACGGAGCCTCAGGTTCTGATGTAAAATAGCCAGAAGATGTTCTGATACGAATATAGACCCCTCCGGCCGGAGTGCTTGTAAATGTATGGCTGATGGAGTCGCAAAATGCATAGGTCCCCCCAGAAGACAGTGTAATGGGAACCCTCTGATCAGCATGAGTCCCGTCGCCAAATTCTATGTGAACGTACATAGAATCAGCGGTTGTGGCTGTTCCACTAACCGTACCATACACGGCATAATTTACGACTCCCGGCAAATAACAGGTTGGAGAAACAAGTGTATCCCAAACGTTTGCCGATGTAATACCGGTTATGGACGAACCGCAGTTGGCACCAACCGTGTCGGCAGGAAAGTGGTAGGAATCGCCGTACCCCATCGTAGTTATTTCCAGGCTGGTCCTGTAAATTCCAGGGTCATTGAAAACAAATGAGTCCAAATTACATACCGAAGACCCGAAGCCATACGAACCAGAGGAATACCAATATGGTATCCTGTAAGTCCGGGAATAAATTCCATGATCCAATGCGTCAACGATACTGATAATTGCGTCAACCGAATCCGTGGTTGCAACTGTATCATTAATTGTCGCCGTCATGCCCCATTTCAATATCCCCGGCAATGTGCACGGTGTCGATGAAACACTATCCTTCACTGAAAAGGTATTGATGCGGGACCAGGCACCTGTTACCTTGAATGCTTTTGATTCATCTCCGCAGGAAGCCCAACCGGTACCTCCGTAAATATTTCCAGACGAATCGACAAACATACCGTTGGCACCCCATCCCCATCCGGCCGTTCCTATTATCGTGTTAATGATACCAGTAGCTGCCGAAATTTTTCTAACCGCCCAAGACGAGGGTTCAAATACAAAAATATTACCCGCCGAATCAATACCCAGATTAGATGCACTTATGGAAACTGCAGTAGCCGGACAGCCATCAATTCCGTATCCACCGCCCCCACCTGCAAACGTCGAAATTGTTCCAGACGCACTAATTTTTCTGATCCTAGAATTACCATTATCAATAAAGTAAGTAGTACCGGTCCGGTCAGCAACTATATCAGTTGGGTTACTTAAAGTGGCACTCGTTGCTGGCCCACCGTCCCCTGAAAATCCCGAAGTTGCCACTCCCGCGATAGTATTAATAATGCCAGTTCCTGCACTTACTTTCCTGACCCGGCCGCTATAATCAGTAAAAAAAATATTACTTGCACTATCCACAAAAACTCCGCGAACGTCTCCAATCCCAGCGCTTGTTGCCGGCCCTCCATCTCCCGAAAATCCAGACCCGTTACCTGCAACAGTTGTAATCACACCAGTTGTGCCGTGAATTCTTCGGATTCTCTGATTGTTCCAATCAACAAAATAGCAGTTTCCCAGCTGGTCCGTACACATTGCTGCTACGTCCGAGATCCGCGCAGTTGTAGCTGGCCCACCGTCTCCAGAGAATCCTGTGGTCCCGTTTCCGGCAATCGTATTGACAATTCCGCTTGAAGAAGATACTTTTCTAATCCTATAATTGCCTGCGTCGGTGAGCAAGATATTACCGGAACGATCAACAATCACCAACCCAATCCCGTTAAAACATGCTCCATACGCGGTAGCGGCTCCGCCATCTCCAGAATAGCTATCGTAGCAATAACACATTGTATCGAAGCATCCACCGCCACCACCGGCAATAACCGAGCCTGTGCCATATTGACCATACCCTACTGAAAAGCACCAAAAAACCAGAAACAAAGAAAGAAAATATTTCATGTGAAATAAGTGTGTGAAACCCAAAAAATAAGCCGTCCCATAAAAGACGGCTAATTTTTTATTTTAGTTTGGTTAACTGAAAATTAATTGATTACATCACCACAATCTTCTTCCTCCAAACTTTTCCATCAGTTTCTACTCGCACCATGTATACACCCGCGGCCACATTGGTCATATCCATCGGGATCTGTAGTTGGTGGGTATTGGTGATGTTGAGTGTTTTAACGGTTTTCCCGGCTGCGTCGGTGATGGAGATGACTACGTCGCTGTTGTGGGTAGGTATATCAACAGAGAAGGTGCCGGAATTCGGGTTGGGGAATATGGACATTTCTTCGTTTGTAGCGTCTTGGTTAACTACACCAGTGTTATCGGCCCACACACCCAATGTTGGGCTTGTAACGGAAGGACTCACTGCGCAAGGTGCATTACTGGTGAGTATACAATAGACGGAGGATGGCCCTGAAACGGCATAGTTAAACACAGCATTTGTTGCACCACTCACTGCAATACCATTGACATACCACTGATAAACTGGTGTTGTTCCACCATTGGTAACCATAGCGTTAAATACCACTACCTGACCAATTGCACTAACTGCGGTTGTTGATTGGGTGATATCGATCGTTGGCTCTACCGGGTCATTAACCGCTATAGTCAATAACGCTGGTATCGCAACGGTATCGGCCGTTCTGCAAGCCAGGTTGCTGATATAATGACAATTTAGGTGGTCTCCTGCAGAAGGCAGATAATAGTAAGAGGAACCTGACCCAACGTCGGTGCCATTTAATGTCCATATATAACCGGGTGCTGTGCCTCCATTTAGTCCATTTGCGGTAAATGTAATTCCGTCACCTGTACAAACACTGAAACCCGGGTTGGCTGAAACAGTTACTGAAGGTGTCAGATTTGGCAGTACATCTATGGCGTGAGGAACGGTTGCTGTACCACAGACATTGGTAACTGAGTAATAAATGGTCAATGAACCGGTTGCAATTCCTGTAACCAGGCCACCGGAAACTGTAGCCAGAGTACTACTGGCCATCCATGTACCACCGGTAGCGGCGTCAGTCAACGTAACCGTTGTACCCAGGCAAACGATAGCCGGACCGGAAATAGAGCCTGCATCTGGCAGTGTTGCGACTGTCATTGGTAACCTTGCCGCACGGGTTCCACAAGAATTGGTAACGGTGTAATACATGGTATCAGCACCTGGTGTAATACCTGAAACTACGCCGCCAGTTATAGTAGCATGTCCGTTGGAAGCACTCCAGGTGCCACCTGTGGCCGCATCTGTAAGCGTGGTATGACTGCCGGGGCAAACAGTTGAGGAACCGGAAATAGTTCCTGTAACTGGTTGTGGCATTATGGTCCTTGCGTGTGTTGCATAGGCCGAACCGC
>CANCOG010000366.1 GCA_947379685.1 Flavipsychrobacter stenotrophus
GGCTGTTGTTCAAGCAGGTGAAGCAGCAGCTCATCGAATTTCAATTGCTTCATGGCAGCTGATGGCTTGCCGCCGAGCATCAGCTGAAGGGACGTTATATAGTTCCTGATGAAATCATCTTTTTCAATAGAAATATATGGAGTAGGGGATACTGTGAGTTCTGATTTCAACTTGCTGATCTGGCTGCTGTACCTGCTGTAAAAAGAGGAGAGCACAGCATCATCATAAAATATCAGCACGCTCCTGAATTTCTCCCGGGTAGACAGATCAACCGAAGCAATACAATTCCCCGCCGACAAAAAGTGAAAAGTGTCATCGGTTACATGCACCGTTTTTTCTGCAAAACACATCGTCTTTTCACCCTTCACCACCATGCTGATAGCATTCTTGCTCAGTACACTCCTTCCTTTAAACGAACCCTTCACAGCCACATATTCGTGTATGATAATTTCATCTGCCGGGTCACAGCCGGGTGGGCATATGTCTTCGGGGAGGTTGATTGTCTTCATGGTTGATGGTGGTTTTCGCTGTAAGGTTGCAGAGATTTCAACTTCAAATATACCGGTTTTGGGAGAGCTGCAAATTATTGGTGTAATAGGTGATTTTGTGGTTTTGCAGTTAAAGATGTTTGCAAGAATTTTTAGAAATAGAACGGATGTACACGAATTTATCAAATTCAAAGGCTTCTTTTGAATGATTGTAAGGAGCCACCGGAGTTGCGGAGATTAACTACTATTTAATTATATTGAGTACGAGCAGGGAAAGTGCAACGAAACTTTGTTAGGATTCTCGGGCTACTGCTTAATGAATTTTTGCCGCCCTATACCGTTTACTTTAAGAATGTAAGTGCCTTGAGGAAAACTTGCAATGTCAATGAGTACATTTTCAGCGTTGAAATCATGTGTGTAGACCATTTTGCCTCCTGGGGTAAATATAGAGACATTGGATATCTTATCCATGGACGACAAGTGAATTTCGGATGTCGCTGGGACAGGTGCAGCAATAACATTACCATTCGATTCAGGAACATGCAGAAGTGTAGATTCATTAAATTTGGTTACAAACAGATCGCTATACGCTCCACCTGTACATTCCGTTAATGACGTATACCCAAATCCAATTTCCGGGCTACTGAAAGAGCCGGATACATAAACATTGCCGGAATCATCGGTTGCCACCGAGTTACCAACATCTTCCAGAGTGCCACCGCTCCTCTGCCCCCAGATGCAGTTTCCTGATGAATCGAACTTGGCAAGGAACATGTCCGACCGATCCAAACCGCTATTTATAAGGGTTGAAGAACCGAAAGTAATCGAGGAGCTACCAAAACAACCGGCAAGGTAGCTATTCCCTTTATGATCACTTGAAATTGAATAAACCTCGTCATGATCGGCGCCACCGGCATCTCTTATCCATCTCAAGTGGCCATCCGAACTACATGAAACCGTAAAAATATCATCGGTCCAGGGATGAGTATTGAAGATTTTAGCCGTATCAAATCTCATGTCACCACCTGAAAATACCCCCGACATATTGACGTTGCCGACAGCGTCAATGTCTAGGCAACTGGCTCTGCCGCCGAAACCACCATCTTCACTAGCCCCTCCTTTGGCCCAAATTACATTGCAGGTACTGTCGAATTTTACGAGAAAAACTCCGGCATTGAATGGTGAAAAGTTTGTAATTTCCCTAGTGTCAAATTTGATTGTAGGCCCATTAAAATTCCCACATACATAAACATTTCCGTTCAGGTCCGTTTTTACCGCCGTTGCTGAGCAGAAATCCGTTGAGTCATTTTGTGCTTTTGCCCAAACCACATTACCCGTCGCAGAATATTTAGCCAAAAACATACTTGTATTTAAATTAATGAGCGTAGTTGGGCCGAAATTCAAATTTGCACTGCAAAAAATGCCTGCCAGGTATATGTTGCCTTTGGCATCAGTTGTCACAGAATTGGCTTTTTCAAGGCCGCTCCCGCCTGCAGTTTTCGCCCAAATCACATTGCCTGAAGCATCATATTTGACAAGAAAAATATCGTCACCTCCTGCGTTGGACATGAAAGTGGAGCCAATTGTGAAGCCGGTACTGCTATAATATCCCGCCACAAAAATATTACCCAGGTGATCGGTGCATACTGAAACAGCAATGTCATCAGCACTACCTCCGGCACTTCTTGCCCAAACCACGTTGCCATTCGAATCATACTTTACAAGGTAAATATCTCCGGTTCCGCTCCCTGAATTGTTAAGTGTAGTTGAGCCAAAAGTAATCGATGGCGAACTAAAGTAACCGGCAACAACCACATTGCCAAACGGGTCTGTCGCTATACAATTGGTGTATAGCGTACCAACACCGCCGGCACTTTTTGCCCACATCCAGCCCTGGGCCTTAACTTTCAGGTTAGTGAAAAATAAAATGCATAAAAAAACGTGTAAAAAGTGTTTTTTCATCTTGGCGGATTTGATAGGTGATTCATTTATTATAGAAGTAAAGATAGTATTTTTTGCGATTCAAAAGTTCGGCCAACTATTATGGTATTTAGGTTCGACCGGACTATCGCACAAATCTCTTTCTCAAATCTTGGGGTAGGAGGTAAACAGTATGAAGCCTTTGTGAGCACCGCCAAAGCTCTTAAGTGATGAGCCATAGTCTAAAAAGTTCACTTGCTTCAAAAATGCCCCCACCCCACGAAATCAAACAGGCAAAAAGCGAAAAGAGCTAGGTGCTCAGCCTCTGAGCGACAAAGCATTGCTGCTAAGGCAGGATTCGAACCTGCGTAGCCCGGTTATAATCGAAGTAACCCTTTTCTACGGCACTGTCTAAATTTTTGGCAGGGAATGAGCGTAAAGCGACTTTGGACTTGAACCAAAACTGCTTCCCTTGCGGGAGTGCAGGCCGACCGATGTATCGCTTCACTACGCCACTAACCAATGTCTTCACTAACCAATATTACTAAAACAGGTAACAAGCTGTAAGGCTTCCATTTTATTGCTCTACCATCTGAGCTACACCATTTTCATGGTGGCCGGACTCGAACCGGCGACCTATAAAGCCTAGCGAAGTATGCCTTACATACGACACTGTTTTAATGATTTAAAATTCACTGAAAAAAAGGAAGTCTAAAAGTGTTTCCTCAAATAAAATTAAAACAGGTAACTGCGGCAAGGCTGCTATTGCTCTAACCGGGCTGAGCTACACCATTTGCATGATGACCGGACTTGAACCGGTGACCGAAGTATGCCTTACATACGACACTGTTTTAATGACTTCAAAATTCATTTGAAAGAGCAAGAGCAACAAGGACTTTCCCTGCATTGCTGCAGGGGCTGGATTCGAACCAGCGATGTCCGCGAAGTATTCCTTGTTTACGGCATCTTTCAAAAGAACTTTTGCCGGAAGCAAAAATCGATACAGGATTTCGGGGCATGCCTGTGAGGATTTGCACCTCTCCCCAACTTGCGTTGAGGCCCTTCCCCGTAATTGTAAGCGAAGTATCCCATATCTACGGCATTCCGGCAATATCAATATCTGTCGGAGTGTTTTTGGGGTCTTATTGAAGCACCCCAAAAACACGGGGTATTTTTTAGTATGCTGGCCTTTCTTTGCGGCTTGGTTTTCATCTGCCGGGCTTAATTGTAACCAACTGTGAACTGCGTCTTAGCGCCTTTGCGCGAAACAAATTATCAGGCAATTACAAGTCGCTAATTCAGCTCTATTTCGTTGATTCTAGCAAGAGCATCCTCACCATTTTCAATGGCAGCCAACACATCAAATACCTTGTCCGACCAGCCCGCGATCAGATGTACATCATTGCGCTCAATGTTGATAGGCGTATTGCCATACCCAGCCAGGTCAAAGAGGTAGAGCTTTGCAGTCGGCACTATTCGCTTGTATGCCACCCACGATGCCTGCAGGCTCGCACCACCAAACTTATTGTCCCATAACTGGCAATCAGTGAACAGCATCACTTTATCCATGTGTACGTTACGTTTGATCAGGTCATCAATAACCTTGTGGCCATTGGTGGCATAGCCAACCTCGCCCTCTCTTTTGTAGTATTCATCAACATTGGCGAGTACACCCTTGTTGGGCATATTTATAATCTTCCATTTATCGCCAAACATACCGGTCACCACCACCTTGCATTTGCTCTGCATCAGCATTCCCAGCACCAGCCCGATATCGAACATCATGATGGAACTCTTGGCTGATATAGCCTTCTGCATGGAGCCGGATACATCGCAGGCAATGAGTACTCTTGTATTATACCCAAACCCCTTCATGTTGTCTACGCTGGCGGTTATCGCATCTTCAAGGCTGTTCATGGCCATGGTAGCATAGGGTGATCTCAGCTGTTTCAATTCACGGTATGCAGCCAGGAAACGGAAGGGCAACTGCTTAGCCTGCATTACCGCTTTTTTGTTGCCGAGGAATTCGCAAACCTTGCACATGGTGTTGACGGAAACTCCAGCTTCAATTATGTTGCGCAGGTTTCTCATAGTAGCCATGTAGCCAATTTTTCCACTATCAACCAGCTCCTCCCACTTGGCTTTGAGTGCCAGTTTTTTTTCTTCGCCATTTTTATACTTAAGTTGTCCGAGTGCTGAAAGCTCGGTTTCCCAGGTATAGGGCACAGCCAGTTCATTAGTCGCAATTTTATTGAACAATACCTGTTGAGCCTCATCCTTAGCCCTTGGGTGTACCAGGAACAACGCATCCCTCAGTTTTATCTCAGCATCACGTTTATATTTGCCAAACTGGTACTCATCGAACCTGTTGAATGCATCGCCCAGCCCCTTCTGTACCTGATTGGAAAGTTTGTTCAGTTTCTTAACGCCTTCTCTTTTATTGGCCAGCTGGTAGTAGGCCAGCAACTCGGTAATTTCATCAGCTCTTTTTACAACACCGTTTACCGTTTTTGCCACCAGGCCGTTTCCGGAATTTATCTTTGCCATTTCCACAGCAAGCACCATAGGCACACTGCGCATGTACATTTCATTACGCGCATATATCGCCAGCCTGGCCACATACTCCGGTTTATTTTTGAGCATCAGTTCCTGTATGCGGGCAATCCGGGTGTCGGTCTTTTCGTAGAAATTATCGTTCAGCCCTGCGGTCACCACCGCCGAATACAATTCCATTTCAGGTGTCAGCGTGTAAGCCGTTGCGCCAGCAAAATTGGTGGTTGTCTCCGTTTTCCTTTTGAAGAAATTGAATTTCATTTTGAGTGTGTTTTTGTGTCATTCCTTAATGACAACACAAAGATGAAACGCCACTGCGCAGGGTATTTGCGCAGTTCGGAGAATTTTCAAAAATTATTCAATACTGTGCGTATATTATTGAATATCAATGCGGTATTTTAGAAAGTATTTTCAAGAAGTTTACTCGTTGCATAGTGTAATTTTTACTGCGCAGATACATTGCGCAGTAATAGATGCTTCCATCGTTCTGCCGGGGTTTTTTAGAAAGCAAAATTGCGTGTGA
>CANCOG010000367.1 GCA_947379685.1 Flavipsychrobacter stenotrophus
TCAGGAATGGGTTCCAGATATAAAAATAGGCACCATTGATACGGCCTGCAACTGCAGCGTTGAAAATGACTGTACCAATATCAACGGGAGAAGCGTATGGGTTAGCTATCATGTTATAATCCTGACTTATCGATGCCCCCCTTGACAATGGCACATCCTGATTTCCCTGGTTCAAAACACCCCACTGACTTGCTGTGGTTGAAGAAATAACAACATATGGTCCGAATCCGAGACCTTCGCCCTTTGCCCCCCTATAGTAGACACGGATACCCTGGTATTGATGAAGCCTGTTGCTGTCAACTGTAGTATAGGCACTAGCAAATGGTCTCCATCCCGGGTCAGCTGCCAATGATGAGTTACCAACATAGGGATTATACCTGTATGCAGAAGGCTGGTTGGAACCTGTAGTGGTAAAGCCGTTTGCTGATCCTCCCGGTCCGGCTACATCTACATAATTCTCTAGCTGACTCAACCCTATATAATTATTGAAAGGATGTCCCCAGAAACGGTAAGCACGCCGGCCACCGGTAAAAAACTGGTTTACTTTTACATTACCGGAAATACTTGTGCCTGTTGGCAGCACGGCAACTCTTGCACTTCCAAAAGTATCTGAATACAACACAACACTATCGCCAGTTACAAGTGAGCCTGAAGTAACAGACAAAACACTCTTGATCGTCAGCCTTGAGCCTGTATTAACGGTAACTCCTGCAGTGTTATTTACATCGAAATTATTTACTGCCCCAAAACCATTTACAGTTTGTGCAGTTGTATTGTTCATAGTCAACATCCCCGAACCAGACACGGCGCCATTATTAGTCAGGTTTCCGGCAATGGTCAGCACAGCGCTTGCGCTGAGCGTCACAGTTGCACCTGTCGCAATATTCAGGCTGCGTGTTGCTCCTGTAGCGGCTGCGGCAATAACCGGTGAGTTAGTAGTTCCCGAAGGTATGGCTGCGTCATCCGAAGTGCCAGGCACAAATCCGCAAGACCAGTTAGTGGCGTCATTCCAGTCGCTCGATGTACTACCGGTCCAGGCCATTGGAGTAGGCACAATAGTTACCGTGGAATCTACTGAAGTGGCGCAAACGGCATTGTGTGCATCAATTAACCTGTATGTATGAGTAGCAGTTAAAACTCCCGTCCCAAGTACATACGTGCCCCCAGTGAGTACCTGGTTAATAGTGGAGCCACCATCTATATTGTAAGCAATACTTGTACCAGAAGTACCGGTGAAAGTTATACTTGTACTATATCCGGAACAAATTGGCGGCGCTGATGTAATTGCAGCCGTTGGGTGACTGAGTACACCCACACTGAATGAATAGGATGAACTTGCACAAGAACCATTGGAAACAGTGATAGTGCCGGTAAAAGAACCTGTTACCGCCGTTGGAATTGCCAGCGAAATCGTACCGCCTGATAATCCCGCTCCTGTTACGTTCGAGAATCCGGCAGTTATCGCCGAACTACCCCAAGTAATATCATAATTTGCTGGGCTGCCTGTGGCACCCGTGTAAGAAATTGTAGCCGTTGAAATTGGCTGACAAACCGATGGGCTACCGCCTAGCGAAACAGCAGGTAACGGATTAACCGTTACAGTTGCCGATGAGCCTGTGATCGTAGTTACACAACCTGCTGGTGATTTTACACTGGTTACATTATAAACAGAAGTAACAGCTGGCGAAACAGTTAAAGAAGCTGTTCCGGCGCCGTTCAGTACAATTCTCTGGGTAGTTCCGCTGTTTATATTGCAATAAACGGTATCATTGATATCACCGGTAAAAGATACAACGGCACTAGAGCCACTGCAAATTGAAGTTGTTCCGCTTACTGAAGCTGTTGGCAGTGGTAACACTGTCACAGAGACCGTACCGCTGCTAGAGCAACCACCATTGGTTGACGTGGCTGTATAAACAGTTGTTGAAGTTGGTAATGTATACACTGTAGTCGATGAAGTACCAGTGTATGCAGTTGTGGCACCTGAATTAATGTATAGCCCCGTTATGGGCGACCAGGAAACAGACGAAGGAACCGTATAGGTAATTGTTAATGTCCATGATGTGATAGATGCAGAACCCGAAGCATAGTCGTGATAACCGATCAGGTTCCAGGTACCGTTGGGTACAGAATAAAGACTTGACCAAGAAGTTACATTTGAAGTATACCCCGAAAAACCAGCGCCACTTACAGCTTGTGCTGCGTAGGTACCCGTAAACGGAGCAGTTCCGCTTGCAATAGAAGTGGAACCCGCAGAACTAACAACGGTATTCACAAAACCGGCAGCACTCGCCCCACCAACCAGGTAAGCCAGGTTTAAAATATTCCCGTTAGGTGCCTGAAGGTTGAAATCTTCATCAGCATCGTATGCGCTCGAAGCATTGAATTTTACTGAAACTCCGGTAATGGTTGCGCCTGATGGTATTCCGCTTACGGCTACCGGCGACAATACATTCACCGCATGTGAAAATGAATAGGTTCCCGTGTTTGAAAATGCTGGACTGCCGCCAGATATACCGCCGGTAGCCGTCAGCAAACGTGCGGAACTTCCTGAACACATGGTTACCGATGTTGGAGCAATTGTCATCGCCGATGGTGTATTGTATACGTTAACCGTTGCAGTGGCTTTATTGCTGCAGGTGCCATCCGAATGCGTATATGAGATTATTGTTGCTCCCTGCGCAACCGGCGTCACGACTCCGGAAGAATTAACTGTGGCCACGGTTGTAGTACCTGAGCTCCAGGTCCCCGAAAGAGTCGTATCACTGAGCGACATTGAAGATCCGGTACACAGCGAGCCAGCGCCTGTAATTGCACCTATAACCGGCAATGGGTTAACAGTAACAGTATACGTCTGGTAAGCCGAGCATGCACCCGAAGTATAGGTATAGGTAATGTTTGCAGTGCCTGCTGAAAGTGCACGTACTTTCCCCGAGATTGAGTCAATGGCTGCAAACGTATCAATTGTGCTCCAGCGACCACCTGCGGTAGAATCACTTAACGTAGAAGTATCTCCAACGCAGTAAACAGACCTTCCTGTAATTGCAGAAACTGCAAGACTGGAAGAAACATTTACCGTACCCGTATCTGATGTAGTGCAAACACCATTGGTAGCTGTAGCAACATATGAAGTGGTCGTATATGGTCTTGCATAAACGGTGGTTACAGCTGCACCCGAATAACTTACCGAAGTATCAGCCATACTGAACAACCCTGTTGTTGGCGACCATGTTATCAGGGCCGGAACTGTGTAGCTTATGGTAATTGAAAACGAAGTCAGGGTCGTTGGCGAATTGGTAAATGTAGTGTTATTATAAACTGATAATGTCCAGTTGCCATTTGGGGTTGAATATAACCCGCTCCATGCTGTAATGTTAGCAGCAGGTGAACCCGCTGAACCAACAAGATCAGCAGCATAGGTTCCTGTAAACGTCGATGAACAATTACAGAAAGCTGCACTACCCGCTGAACTGATAATAGTATTTACATAAGATCCCGCACCATGATTGCCTCGCCCGTTTATTAGATTCAGTGTTTTGCTGTTTGGTGCGGTGAGGTTAAATACATAGTCGTCCTGGAAGGTAGAACTCATATTCGTGGTAACCGCAATGCCAGTTATGGTTGCACCCGAAGGGATACCACTGATATTGAGTGTGGATGAGCCAACTGCAAGGCTTGTGGCAGCTGAAACGCTAATCGTTCCGGACGTAACAGTAGTTGTATAAGGAACCTGGGCCCCGCTGGCAACAAGCGCAGAAGCCGGACCAGTTGGACAAAGACTCAAAGTCGATGGCGTAACTGTAACAGCAGCCGGATAATAATAAACAGTTTCTGCAGCTGTAGCCCTTGTACTGCCACAGCCGTTGGTCATGGTATAAGAAATTGTTGCTGTGCCCGATGTAACACCTGTAACTACACCCGATGAATTGACAGTAGCTACCGCAGTATTGTTGCTGCTCCAAGTTCCACCCACAGCGGTGTCACTCAAAGTAACCGTTGAAGTCACGCACAAGGAAGATGCACCGGTTATTGTGCCGGGCGAAGGGAGGTAGTTTACCTGCACTTTTGCCCCATTGGTTGTACTGCTCAATGAAGAGTAACTACACGTAATAATGCAATGGTAATAGGTGGTGGTTGTGATAGTAGGTGTAGTATATGTCGCGTTTGTAGCACCCGATATCGAAGACCAGCTCGCACTGTCCGATGATGATTCCCACTGATAAGAGAGCCCGGACCCAGTCGCAGATCCCGTGAGGGATATACCTGTTGATCCACTTGTACAAATGACAGGAGTGGCCGCAGATGCGGTTCCCGCGGTTGGCGTACCATTGCACGGCACATATAATACAGCGTTGCCCGATGTCAGACTGCCACAGGCATTGGTTACAACGCATCTGTAAGCATATCCATCCCAGCTCGTAGGCACGCTTGAAAGTGTAAGGGTATTCGATGTTGCAGTTGATGTTGTCGTATAACCTGAATAAGTTCCCGTAGCGTCAAAGCTGCCGCTTGTGATATTAACAAAAGTACCACCGGCCCCAGTAGTGCTACGCTGCCACTGATAGGAAGCGGCTCCTGCTACCGTTACTGTAAAAGTTGTACCAGAACCAGCAGAGATGGTGCTCCCGGTTGGGCTAGTTGTAATAGAAGTCACAGTAACCGTGGCTCCGGTAGAAGTATTTGATGAAGCCGAAGTTGAACACGTCGTTACACAGTGGTAGTAAGTTGTTGCAGTGAGCGTAGGCGTGGTGTAAGTTAAGTTCGTAGCAGAAGAAATGTCCGTCCATGCAGTGCTGTCTGGTGAAGATTGCCATTGGTAAGTAATACCACTACCCGATGTATAACCACTCAGGCTTATGGTCGTAGAGCCACTTGTACATAAGTTAGCTGTAGCAGCCGATGCCGTACCTGAAGCGGGCGTACCTGTACATCCGGCAGAAGTAACACTAAGGGTAGCTCCTGATGAGGTTACATTACCACATGTGCTAGTAACCACACAACGGTAAGCATATCCATTCCAACTAACCGGTACTGAGGCCAAAGTCAGCGTGTTAGAGGTAGCGGGAGAGGTTGTTGTGTAACCCGAATATGTACCGGTAGCATCGAGTGTAGCACTTGTAATATTCACGTAGGTACCGCCCGTTCCAGTAGTGCTGCGCTGCCATTGGTACGATACCGCACCAGCGGCGTTAACAGTAAAGGTTGCCCCCGCACCTGTGGCAATTGATATATTTGAAGGACTGCCTGTAATTGAAGTGACCTTAACTTTAGCCCCGTTTGAATTGCTGGAAGTAGACGAAACGGAGCAGGTTGTTACGCAACGGTAATAAGTAGTAGTGGAAATGGTAGGCGTTGTGTAACTTGTAGTTGTCGCACCACTGCCGCCGGAAACGTTGGACCATGTTGCACTGTCGGATGAAGACTGCCATTGGTAGGAAATTCCTCCTCCTGCTGTTCCACCTGTGAGCGTAACCACCG
>CANCOG010000368.1 GCA_947379685.1 Flavipsychrobacter stenotrophus
CAGGGCCATATTATATTGCCCTTCATTTACAATCATCTGGGGAAATTCGCCGACGGCTTAGCGCCAATGGCTTTAGACTCAGTTAGTGGTTTTATTAATAGGAGTGGTGTATTGAAATTCAAATCGACTTATACTCCACCACCCTTTAGCGAAGGGTTGTCATTTATATATGATACACTAATGGTGTATGCCCCTGATACTGTGCGTATTTCAATGTATTCAGAAATCGAGAATAATTTTATCATAGACACAAACGGGACTATACTAGGCAAATATAATTATGGACAGCATAGCGATTTTTATGATGGGTTGGCCGCGGTACTATACAACAAGAACGTGGGGTTCATTAATAAAAAAGGTAAGGTGGTTGTCCCAATTCAGTATGATTTCGCAACAAGTTTTAAGAATGGAACTGCCGCAGTCAGTTTCAGGGGGAGTTATTTCTTTAGGTGCGGCATCATCGATAAAAAGGGCAGGTGGGTAATCCCCTGTAAATACGAAGATTTGAGTAATTTCTCTGACGATGGAATAGCATGTGCAAAAATGAACGGCAAGTATGGCTTTATCAATAGGTCGGGCAGGTGGGTGGTCCCTAATATTTATGATGATTATAATGGCATGCCTGATGGAAAGGATGGACTTATCCCAGTTAAGAAGGACGGCATTTGGGGCTACATCGACAAAACCGGAAAACGCATTCTGTGGTTTAAGTAGCAAAAAGCACAAATCCGTAATTAACAATATCTTATTAGTGAGGGGAGTGGTTCAATGAAGTTTTTGCCTTTTCTTTGCTTCAATGAAAAAAGTGGTCGCCTATATTTTTATCATCATCTTCCTGTTCTCCGCACTGCCTGTGAGAGAGATCGGGAAAATGCTGGGTAAGGGGCAGACCACTGAAGAAGTACATGCAGATGATGACGGCACTGGTGTTCCAGATGATGATTTTGCCGGAAAGATCAAAAAAGATCTTGATCCTTTTATAGAGGTTATTTTTCATGCGGAAGTAGCTCCAATGTTTGTTTATAATAACAAAGTTCAGGTGGCCATTCACAGGTCTTCCATTTTGCCTGATCACTTTGTGCCCAATATCCCCACTCCACCTCCCGATTTTTGCTAGTCAAATCAATCGCAGAACATTGTCACCCATTAAGTGACATGGTAACTAACAATTAGTTTTTGAGTTGGCATGCGGAATTGTTTCAAATTCCAATTGTCGCACTTTATCCATGTTCATTTCAAACATAACTAACGGCTAAAGGTCAATTGACTTTTACCTGCATGGGTTGACCAAATCGGTCTTCCATGTTGTAATACATGTTCCTGCAACAAATCAATTCAACATTTTTCTTAATCACTCGCTGTCAGTTGCTTAGGTCTTCAGGCACTTCAATTAAATAACTGTTTCTGTTATGGAACCGAAAACACCATTATTCAAATATTTCAAGAAAGACTTTTTTTCAGGGCTCATTGTATTTCTGGTAGCCCTTCCATTATGCCTCGGTATAGCGCAGGCATCGCACGCACCATTGTTTGCCGGTATTGTTAGCGGTATAATAGGTGGTATTGTCGTTGGGGTACTCAGCGGCTCACAGGTAAGCGTTTCCGGGCCTGCGGCAGGTCTTACAGCCATTGTGCTGGCTGCCATCACCAAGCTCAATGCATTCGATATTTTCCTTTGCTCTGTAATTATTGCCGGAGCCATTCAATTGGCACTGGGCTTTTTAAAGGCGGGTTCAATTGCCAATTTTATACCATCAAGTGTTATTGAGGGTATGTTGGCGGGTATCGGCCTTACCATTATTATTAAACAAATACCAGATGCGGTAGGTTTTGTAAAGCACAATGCTGCCGACCTCGACGAGATGGTGGATGCCGATGACGGTTTCCTGATGAAGACCATTTCTAATGCATTAAATCACACGGAGATAGCCGCCATCATCATTGCCGCAATAGGGTTGGTAGTCCTGATCTTGTGGCAGACAAAGGCTTTAAAGAAACTACAGATGATACCAGCCGGTTTGATCGTTGTTTTGCTGGGTATTTTCATTAACCTGTTACTTACTTCTAATCAATCGCCTATGGCGCTGGATGCTACCCACCTGGTAAGCTTGCCGGTTGCCCACAATTTTTCTGAATTTATGGGCCATTTTATGCTGCCCAACCTGGAGGGTTTTAAGAACCCGTTGGTATGGGAAACTGGCGTGGTTATTGCTATCGTAGCCTCAATTGAGACACTTTTATGTATTGAAGCAACCGATAAGCTGGACCCGCACAAAAGGTACACATCAACAAACCGGGAGCTGAAAGCGCAGGGTATCGGAAATATACTCAGCGGATTTATGGGTGGCTTACCCATGACCTCTGTAATTGTTCGGTCTTCAGCCAATATAAATGCAGGTGCCAGGTCTAAACTGAGTGCAATATTGCACGGCGTTCTGTTGCTGGTTTGCGCAGCGTCTATTCCGTTCCTGCTGAACATGATTCCAAAGGCATCACTGGCTGCCATTCTCATATTTACCGGATACAAACTTTGTAAGCCATCTATGTTCGTTCATATGTGGAAGGGCGGCTGGACACAGTTCATTCCATTTGTGCTTACAGCCGGTGCCGTTGTGTCGCTTGATCTGTTAAAGGGTGTTGGGCTTGGTTTGTTGATCAGTATTTTCTATATCCTGAGGCAGAACATGAGGATCCCTTACTATTTCCAGAGAAGTTCCTTTACTCAGGGCGATCTTATCAAACTTACACTTGCTCAGGAAGTTTCCTTCTTAAATAAAGCCAGCATAAAGGAAACGCTGGACCACCTGCCCAACAATAGTAATGTGATCATAGACGCCGGGCAAACCCAGTATATTGACTTTGATGTGCTTGACCTCATAAAAGAGTTCAGTAAAACCAAGGCGCCGGAGCGCAATATCAAAATGTCATTGATCGATTTTAAGAACGTATATGACGTGCCAGATACCGTGTCGGAAACAGAAATTGTATCAGGCTTTGTCCATATGAACGAAGTGCCCAAGCGGTCTTCAGGCAGTTACCGCAAACTGATCAAACAATTAAGGGGAGCAATAGCTCAGTAATTCCAAATCATTGAAATACTAAAAAAATAACAAATATGAAAACATACAAACAGCCGGCGTCAACTGTTACTCCAGGCATAGCATTAAACTTGTTAAAGCATGGAAACTTCCGTTTCCTGAACAATATTGGTACCAATCGCGATCTGCTTGAACTCATGCGCGAAACCAGCAACGATCAAAAGCCCTTTGCTGCAATATTGAGTTGCATGGATTCGCGCACCTCTGCCGAACTTATCTTTGATCAGGGATTTGGAGACATCTTTAGCATCCGCGTTGCAGGCAATGCGATTTCAGGTAATATCCTGGGGTCGCTGGAGTATGCGACTGCAGTTGCGGGTGCCAAACTTATTGTGGTGCTTGGCCATACCAATTGCGGTGCCATAAAAGGCGCCTGCGACCACGTTGCCATGGGTAACCTAACCCCGTTACTTGAAAAAATAAAACCAGCCGTGAACAAGGAAGACAGCATCTCGGCTGAACGTAATGGTGACAATCCCCGTTTCGTAAATGCCGTTGCAAAGCTTCATGCCAAGCACTCGGTATTGGAAATTCTGGAAGGAAGCCCGATCATACGAGATTTGGTGGAGTCGGGCCGTGTAGGTATTATACCTGCCATGTATGACATAGCCACAGGTAAGGTGCACTTTTTTGATCAGGAGGCCGTTTTGCCGGGTATAGTAGAAAATTATGAAAAACAATTGGCGTAGGGAACGTTGACAAAATAAAATACGCCATATGGCGAAGTTGTTTTTCTTTTATGCGAGGCGAAAAATCTGCGAATAGTAAACTATTTAAAGACTTTTTTAACGAAGCAGAAATGGAACGGCGAAGCCCTCATTGAGTCCATTAAAAAATAATCGACTACGATATAAAAGAACAAGACAGATGGTGAATTTTATTTTGTCATCGTTCCCCATACGATAGTGAGTGGTTACCAGGTCGGGACTTATAAACCATATGATCTGACAAGGGCATATTCCCGACCTGTTTTTTTAAGCGTTTAGGAGGAAGCAAAATATACAGAGTGGTTGAAAAGAGCAGGCCGGAAAGTAGATCCTGAAAGAAATTGTGGATAATGACATCGATCTTCCGGCTTGCTTCTTATTAAAGCTAGACACATCCACAAAAAAAAGTGCCACACTTTTCAGTATGGCACTTTTTTAATTTATATTGATTTTATCCTTTAAGTACGGTCCTGCTGATAACTATACGCTGAACTTCGCTTGTGCCTTCGTAGATCTGGGTGATCTTGGCATCGCGCATCAGGCGTTCTACGTGGAATTCCTTTACATAGCCATATCCGCCATGTACCTGAATCGCTTCATTGGTTACTTTTTGAGCGATATCGGAAGCAAACAACTTGGCCATAGAAGCCGACAAAGTGTAATCTTTATGCTGGTCCTTGGTCCATGCAGCCTTCAGGCACAACAAACGTGCGGCTTCAATTTCAGTCGCCATATCAGCCAGCTTGAATGCAATAGCCTGATGGTTTGAAATTTCAGTACCGAACGCCTTGCGCTCCTTGCTGTATTTAAGGGCAAGTTCGTAAGCGCCGCTGGCAATACCCAGTGCCTGTGCAGCAATACCAATGCGGCCGCCAGCAAGCACCTTCATAGCAAAGGTGAAGCCAAAGCCATCGTCGCCAATACGGTTTTCCTTAGGCACTTTCACGTCCTGGAACATGATGCTGTGTGTATCGCTTCCGCGGATACCGAGCTTATTTTCTTTTGCACCAACAGTTACACCCGGAGAGTTTTTCTCAACAATAAGCGCGTTAATGCCCTTATGTCCCTTTTCAGGATAGGTTTGTGCAATAACAAGGTAGTGGGTTGCTGAATTACCGTTCGTGATCCAGTTCTTGGTGCCATTTAGCAGGTAATGATCACCCATATCAATAGCTGTAGTGCGCTGAGAAGTAGCATCGCTGCCTGCTTCTGGTTCGCTCAACAGGAAGGCACCTATAACCTGACCACTGGCCAGGGGAACAAGGTATTTTTGTTTTTGTTCTTCATTGCCATAAGTTTCCAAACCCCAGCAAACGAGGGAGTTGTTCACACTCATACAAACAGAAACAGAAGCATCGATCTTCGAGATTTCTTCCATTGCCAGCACATAGCTGATGGTGTCCATTCCGCTGCCACCGTACTTCGGATCAACCATCATACCGAGGAAGCCGAGCTCACCCAATTTCTTGATCTGTTCCGCCGGAAATTTCTGGTGCTCATCGCGCTCAATTACTCCGGGCAATAATTCATTCCGGGCAAAATCCCTTGCAGCCATCTGCACTGCAATCTGTTCCTCTGTAAGTTGAAAATTCATATTATGATGTAATGACGGTGCAAATTAAGGCGATTTTTCCGAAAAAGTATAACAAATAGCTGCTGAACC
>CANCOG010000369.1 GCA_947379685.1 Flavipsychrobacter stenotrophus
TATATAAAATGGGGTCAGTACAAGCGGAAATATCAAGTGATTGGCGCTATGGCGATCATATGATCTGGTGGGCCGAAACAGGATCAACAGAGCTTGGACAAGCAAAAAACACGAGTATCCTTTTGGAATACATTAACAAAGGATTGCCGGTGCGAGAGTCATTTATTGGGAACGTCCCAAGTGGGTCTTTCCTAGATTTTGAAAGCAATTTATTAACAAAGTCGGGATATAAATACAACAAAAACATATAGACATGGATGCCGAACGGAAAATCGATTTGGAATTTAATAAAGCAATAGAAGGCAAAATTGTCCCTTATCTAGCGCTTTGCGGTGCAGTACTCGTTAGGACTCAAAAGGGATTTTTTCAGTTTGATTCTGACAGTGTTTCTTTAAGGTTGAGTAATTCACCATTAGAAAATTTGAACTCCATATTCATATACAAAATAGGAGAACACGAGAGCATGCTCATACTTGACAAATATCTTGTAGAGTTTTTTAAATTCGATTACAAAATGGAAGGTGAAAGTCCTGAAGTTTTTGCAGAACGTTTTCAGTTATTCCTTCAACAATTCGGAGTAGAATTACTGAATGTAAAATCGGCGCTGTTCCGTGCTTTTAAAAAGTATGTCAAAAAAGATACAGAAGAATACTGGACTCGTTACACATAAATGTTGACGCCATTCGTCTCACGACATCCTGGTCTGCTGGTCATTTGTTGCACAAAACAGAATACCATTTTACTGCAAGCTGCACCTGTGCAGAGACCGATCTGCTGTTGAAATCTGCAGGAAATAGCTAAAATGATTTACAAACGGGAAATAATCGCTACCACCTCTTCCCCACCCCTACCCCCGCAAACAAACAAACCTGCCATGGGTAGGCTTGCTGGCCCTGCATAATGGGGAGGGGTTTGTAGTAGAGTGCGGCATTGAGGCCAAGGGTAATTTGTTGTACAAAGGTTTTGTGCTTGCCAGGGGTAATGGCCAGTGCGGTTTCCAGGTAGGCACCGGGTACAAAGTCTATGGCATCTAGTCCCTTGCTCCAGGTGCTGGCACCCAGTATGAGCTTGTCGTTTAAAAATTGGGCGCTGTCTTCGTGGGTGTAATGGTCTTGCAGTATATGGGCTATGGGCGGGCTGTTGGTATAGTCCACCTGTAGCATTTTCAGGTAGTAAGGTTTTAGCATGGCCAGGCTAAGGCCAGTGTTGTAGCGGTAACTTACAGAGAGGTTGCCTTCCATAACACCGGGCAGCAGTATCTTTTCTTTACCAAAGCCTACCTGTAGTGTGTACAGGTTATTGATCTTGCCAAATACGTAGGGTGTGGCATTACCCAGCTCGGGGAAAGTGGTGTTTTTGCCCTTTTGCTTGGTTTGCTTTTCGTGCCTGATCTCGGAGAAACTAATTTGCCAGATATTGTTCGTGTAGTTCTTTCTTTTTACAAACCACACGCAGCCACTCCACCCATCGGTATTGATCTTGCCACCCAGTAAAAAGGCTCGGTTATAGCTGCTGTCCAGCCCCCACTTTTCAATGTGGTCTTTCAGGTTTTTGAGCTTGCCCTTAGTTTTCGTAGCTTCTTTTTTAGCACCGGTTGCTGCACCCCATGCGCTCGCCTGGGCATGGAGCCGAAAGGGAATGACCAGCCAAAACATAAGCGCACAACCGCAAACAATTTTTATTGAAACCGAAGACATAAATCAAGTATAATACAGTATAAAGTACGCTATTATTGAATAAAAAATGACACTTTTGCCGAAGAATATTTATTGTGAACAACAGCACCTATAAATTGAAATATATCCCACCCTACCCCTCGCTTCATTGGCGGATTGTGGGCATGTTGTTCCTGCTGTTTGCACTTAGCTTTCAGTCGATAAAGGCGCAGGAAGAAGCGCAGTATAACCGATTTCAGTTTCACAAATTTCACTGGCGGGTCTTTCATAGCAAGTCATTTCATATCTATTTCCCTGCCGATGCCGCTGATAGCTTGTACAGATTTCTCGCAACAGAGACACCAGATGCAATAGCCCATATCAAAAAAGTGACGCTAAAGGAACTACCCAAAAACATCAATATCGTTATATACCCTTCGGTATCTAAGAGTTACGAAACCAACATTGGAGGATTTGAGCCCAGGAAATTTACCTTCCCAACCTTTGCCTACAAGGGTACAAGAATCGTTCTGGCCTATAACGGCAGTTATGCAGATCTGAGGGCTCAACTATACGAGGCACTTGCGCGGGCGCTTTGGGAGACCCAAATGAATGACGGTACCAAGGTAGACCCTGCGACTGATAAAACAGCACACAAAAAAGGAGGAAGGGGCAATGATGATATCCCATACTGGTTTAAGGAAGGGGCAATTCGATACTTCGCAAACGGCTGGACAATTGCTGATGAAGATAAATTCCGGACCAGTTTTGAACAGAATAATTTTTCTTCGCTGGAGCAGATTCTTGCTTTTGAACCCCGGTTAGGCGGGCAGGCATTTTGCTATTTCCTGCAACAAAATTATTACCCTCTGGTGGTAGCGCAGGCTTGCTTTCAAATCAAAAAGAAAAAGTCTCTATCCCGCGGACTCAGGTTGGTGACAAAGCAGGACATAGATTCGTTGTCACAACAGTGTTATGCATTTTACAAAGCAAGATTTAACACACAAAATATTGCCACGGCCAGATCAATTCCCGCCATCAATTTCCATCACAAAAAAGGATTGGTTCAGCAGGTGTTGATCAATCCTGCAAAGGATTTGATTGCCTATGTGTTGTTGGAAAAAGCCAGCAGAAATGTTTACATTATTGATACAAAACAACAATTGACCACCATGGTAGCTACTTACAAATTGCCTCCATGGATAGATGATCATCATACCGACCAATATCCTTTACTTTACTGGCATACAGACGGCAAACAGCTGTATATAGCACAGCCCCGAAAAGGGAAAATATCTATTGGGAGATATTCTGCCAATGGGAAAATGCAGGAACGAAACATAATTACAGGAGTGGATGGTATAAGAACATTTCAGCCACTTTCCGACCGTGAATTTTTGCTTACCGCATACCGGAAAGGGCAAAGCGATATAGTTGCCTACGACGACAACCATGAACGATTTATAGCCTACACCGACGATGAATATGATGATGCCCAACCTCTATTAACAGCCAATCAGAAGGACATTTTATTTGTTTCAGACCGACCCGGAAAATATCAGGAGCGCAAAACATACCTCATTGGTGTTGGGTATAAAAAAGACACATTACATCAGGGTATTTACACTATAAAAAATGGCATAATCAAGCCATTGGTCGTTGATTCGGTGCCATATGTCAGGTGGGATAAGTTAGTTCCGTTAAAGAATGGTTTGGTGCTGGCCACAACAACAAAGTACGGACGGGAGCAGCATATTTTGCTGAACCCAACGACAGACCAAACTACGTCTCTCGGCGATTTTCGTCCCTATCAATACTTGCCATCATCCGATGAAATATCTTATTTTAAAACTGATAGAGACAGTGTGCATATTACCTTTCAGCCTCTTGATGAGTGGATAAAAAAGATGAAGCCGGTTAAAGCAGATACCACAAGCCCCTGGCTGAATGATCATCATAAAATACTTGCGGCCCAGGCAACGGAAGCCTCATTATTAAAGGGCTCAAGGGACACGACACACTATTTTTTGGACAATGTATTTTCTGCAAAACAACTTGAAGACACAACAAAAACAAAGAGAAGGAAACCAAAGGTTAAAAATCCTGTTTACTATGGCGATCCCAATGTGGAGCCGTATGTTTTGCAATTACACAGTGCCTTCTTTACTGCTCAGGTGAATAATGACTATTTCATTAACCGCTATCAACCTTATCTCAATTATCAAGGCGAGTTCAAATTCCCGGAGGTCGGTGGCATAACAAGAGGCGGATTTACAGATCTGCTCGAAAACCACCATTTCACTATTGCTTATAAATTACCAGCGGCAACAGATGGGAGTGATTTTTTCCTCCGTTACGAAAATACGGAACGAAGGATAGATTGGGGTTTTTCTTATTTCCGAAAGGTCGAAACACTAAAGCCAGACCCTAACCGGAATTGGGTTGACGAAAATGGTAACAAATACCCCGGCAATGCAAAAGGGAAGACACATAACTACGAGCTGTTCCTGAAATACCCGGTGACGTTTTACAGCTACTTTGGTCTGCAAACTGCATTACGCAAAGACAAGACCATTTTTCTGGCGACAGATAAATACAGCCTTGACTTTCTACTAGTTCAAAGTGCGTGGTCGATAACGACAATAACTTACAGTCTGAACAAAACGCAACCGACTGTACCCAATTTGCACAAGGGATTTGCCACAGATATGCATATGGACCTATTCAAAGGTTTTAATCAGACTGAGCCATTCGTGTTTGGTACAACTGCAAATTTTGGCTACCATTTTCCGATATACAAATACATTACATTAGTTACACAAGTTCATGCGGGCTATAGTGGTGGCGACCAGAAAGTGTTATACAACCTTGGTGGTACAGACAATAATGTCACTCCAAAAGTGGACACTTCCGTTCACTTTGCTAAATCTGCGCCTTACGCATTTCAAACACTGGTAACGCCATTTAGAGGTTACGCTCAAAACAGTTTATACGGTACACGGTTTCTAAGTACAAATATTGATCTCTATTTCCCATTATTTCAGACGTTGATACCCATTGTTACGCCGTTACCATTTATCAATAATTTACAACTAGGCGCATTTACTGATATCGGTACAGCAAAAGAAAAATGGTATACCCATTCTGGACAAGGCAAATGGCTCTCTTCATACGGAATTAGCGCGAGAACCACACTGGCGGGCTATCCGCTGCGTTTTGACATTGCTTGGCCGAGTAGTTTTAATAAGTCTCCTGTTTGGTATCTATCGTTGAAGTTGTGAAACTCAAGCCGCTATCACAAGTCTAATAGTCCATTTGTATGCAAATTGCATGCAAATAACAAACGGGTTTCGACGTTTTACCGTTGAAACCCGTTTGTTTTCTGCTCCCCCTCCCCGACTTGAACGGGGGACCCCATGATTAACAGTCACACGGGCTATAATTTTTGATGGTAATTATTAGTTCTATTTTTTCGTAATAATACAGTATTAACAGGCATTTCAGAGAAATATTTTTATTGATTCTTTGTTTTATTTGGGTTTGTTTTTGTAAATTTGTTTGTAAATTGTTTGCAAATTATGAAACCTACCATCGTTTTACTACTGGACACACGGACTAAGAAAAAGAGCCTGAAATATCCCGTGAAAGTTAGAATCATCTACAATAGGGAGTCAAAGTACTACCCTACCGGCATTGATCTACTGGAGGATGATTGGAAAATTCTCAATGGAGACGAAAAACTTAAGAAGGACAAAAGGGAGATCAAGGAAACAATTATCGGCGTACAGGGGAAAGCCCAAGCTATTATTAA
>CANCOG010000370.1 GCA_947379685.1 Flavipsychrobacter stenotrophus
ACTAGCAAACCATGATTCCTAATTCAATACAACGTCTGCAGCAAATTTTAGAACATTGATAACAATACCAGTGCACTACTGTTTAATGAATTTACTTACCTCGGTACCGTTAACAATTACAAAGTACATGCCTCTGTAAAATTGGGAGATATCAACATGGTATCCTCCACCGGCATTCAGAAGCGAACCTGAAGTAGTAAAATACACTACCTGCCCAAAGAGATTTGTAATTGCAATTTGTGTGATGGATTGGGTGGAGATAATAGTTAAATCCGAAGCTGCCGGATTAGGGAGAATTGTTATTTTATTAGGAAGATCGAGCGGTATTGTATTAATTGCCAGACTACTACAACTGTCATTAGAACGGTATAGGTCAGATATCTCACAAGGAGTTAGTATCCTGTTCCAGATTCCAATATCATCTAATTTGCCATTAAAAAAGTAATAGGGAAATACCCCTGTAGTTCCGACACAAGTAGCCTGGTAACGCGCGCCAAGCCTTATAGGGTTTGAATTTAACGGCCTTGAACAAAAACTGCTATTTACCAAATTGCCGTTTATATAAACGGTATAGGTATCGGTTTGATAGGTTTGACAAATATGTACCCATGTATGCAAATTGAACGTATCAAATACACCTGTATCATTGTTCAGCACAACTCTGCTTTTATAGGAAGGGTCATTCCAGTTTAGTACCATTTCATAACCTGAACAACATGCTACATTTGACAATGTTGAAAAAAATTCTTCACCTAAGACATAGGAACCACATACCCAGGTTATTATTGAATCGACATTAACCCATATTGAAACCGTCGAGGGCCCACTACTAATGGTACTCGATAAAAGTATATTGCTATTTACGCCATTAAAATAATAGGCGCTATTTGCATTGCCAAACCTGTCCGAAGTCAGGGAAGCCCCGGAATCTATCCCATTATAACCGTGTCCGCTGCTATCATTTGCATTCCCAGTAAATGGGTACCAGGCAACCAAACCGCTGGTTGGTACATAAATTGGCACAGCCTGCCCATTCGATGATTTAATTAATGACAGGATTAAGCCAAGTACCATAAAACAGGTTTTCACGTATGGGATTTTCATCATCCAAAGATATGTTACATTTACAAACCAACTATAGTTGCTCATTAAAAGTCTGATGCGACTCTTCTAGATTTTCTCCTCCGCGATATTTGCATGAAAGTCAGCTACCAATATAATCCCTCTGTGCCCTCTGCCTTAAAAATTCCACTCAAACGAACTTTACGATACTCTGCGTTGCGCCTCACAACCTGGTCGAAGTATTTACTTCGTCCCTCCATTCCGGAAGCATTTGCTTCCGAAACCCAAGCTGCTGGCATAACACCAGAAACACCAATATCCAGCCCTCCAACAAAAAAGCCCAACCCCTCTGAGCCCTCTACCCCTTTAAATCTTCCCAATAAGAACTTTGCGCTCCTCTGCGCCCCCACTTTGCGCACTTTGCGTGAAATGTCAACAAACGTGAAACCTCAGCCACCCATCACCTCCCTTGCCGCCCTTATCCCCTGGTAAAACGCCTCTTCGAAAATAGAAACGCCACTAAGGTCAGAGTGCGCAAAGAAAATAGTGTTGTCAATGGGCTCCACAGCGGCCCTTCGGTCAGCACCCCATATCATCCCCGGAGTAGGGGCAATCATACCGTGAGCCCATATCCAGAGATCGGCCTGCTCAATGCATTCTGTGATACCATTGTGCGCATATTCCAGCTCTTCCACTATCTGCTCCAGCCATTGGGCATAGCTGGTATCCCGTGCCTTTGTCCGGGCTAACGTTGGGGCCTCGCTGCTGAGCGGCAGGTAAAAAGTGAGCACCTTTTTCAGGCTGTTATTAACATCCTGGTGGTTGGCATTGATATACCCCACTGATGGCTTACCATAGATCACATTGTCCCAGCATAGCGGCATGCCCCGTTTAACCGGCAAACTGTTTATGGTAATATTAGCGATCACCCACGGAGCATAGCTAAACCGCTCCAGGCTAGCCAGTCGTTCCGGAGTAATAATATTGCGCAGCAAGTGTTTATTAACGAACTGCGGCGAGCAAACGATCACCTTTTTTGCAGCAACCGTATAGCTGGTTTTCTTGCCCACATCATACACACTGGCTTCAGCACCTGTTGCAGTTTGGGTGAGCTTAAACACAAGCTGCGACGACCGCATATTGTCCCCTACTTGCGCCCTCAGCCTGCCCGACAAGAAGCCATTCCCTTCCGGCCAGGTTAGCACTGTTGATGCTTCTGCATTGGCACCCTTGCCCTTGCGGCAGGCAAAGTAATGTATCCCCGCCCAGGCCGATGTACTCTCCAGATTGCAACCATAATCATCCTTACAACAATATTCGAGATACCACAACAGGTAGGGCGAGGTAAAACCTTTTTCGGCGAGGTAGGTACTGAAAGTCATCTTATCCAGCTTCCTGTACTCATCATCTTCCGTAGTGTTATCGAGCGGAATGCAGAATGCATCCTTACCATCCTTGCCCTTTGCTGCCTTAAAAGCAGCCACCAGCGCAAGAAATGCCTTGATCTGCTGCTTGTCTTGCTCTGGCACACCCGAGTTTGGAATTATTCCCTCCTGCCACATGCCATTGATGAACAGGCGCTCCTCCGGGTCGTGGCACATGTAGTAGTCGTTATAAATGGGCAAACCTAGTTGGTCATAGCCGGTGACAACATTTTCCTCGGCCAGAAAATCTAGTAATTCCTTGTTACGAATATCCGGTATCGGTATGTAGTGCGCACCCCATGGGTAGGCCGAAACCGCATTCCTTCCTGAATGAGCATTGCCACCAAAATGGTCAGCCATCTCCACCAGCAACACATTCGTTTGCCCGCTCTTTTGCAACCACCTCTTCGCCGACAGGCCACTGATGCCGCCGCCAATAATGAGTACATCGGTGGTGACCTTGCTGGTTGGTGCAGGTATTGCATCAGGGTTACGAAGCAGGTGACCAGTCCCGGAATCAGGACCAACAATACCTCCCTTTATATGCGCCAATCTATTGCCTTCAGCTGTACACGCAGCATAGGTAGCAGCCAGCAGTACCGATGTACCGGTGAGCGCATACCGGATAAAATCCCTGCGGTTAAGAACGCCCTTAATGTGCATATGGCCCCCAGTCGTTTTCGAAATAGTGTACCAGTACCTGGTTGTTGAGCTTGTTGATATCCGTAGGAACTTCGGCCATGTCCGGCGGAAAGTAGAGCATGTCTTTTATCGTACCACTGTTTACGTAGCGCAGCCCTGCCGGGAGTGCCCCTTCATTTTTCCAGCTATAGTTCTTAGTTGCCAGTATGTAGCCCCACTCCCCAAACGACGGCACGTAAGCATGGTAGGGAATGGTGAAAAATCCTGCCGCAGTAATGGTATGATCTACACACCAGAACGACCTCCGCCCAATATAAGGCGAGGTGGATTGCACAACCAATATGCCATTATCATCTAGCAGGCGGCGGAGTTCGTTATAAAAAGTAGCAGTGTACAGCTTACCGATCGAGTAGTTTGATGGGTCCGGAAAATCGGCAATAATGAGGTTGAACTTTGTGCTGTCATTGCGTATCCATTGATAGGCATCGGTATTAATAACAGTCACCTTGGGATTTAAAAGCGAGCCCTTGTTGAGTTCAGTCAGCATCGGGTTCGTCTTAAACAACTGGGTCATGCCGGGGTCCAGATCTACCAGTGTTACCGTTTTCAATTGCGGATATTTCAGTAACTCCCGAACTGCCAGCCCATCACCGCCACCAAGTACCAGCACCCTTGTTGCTTTTGGCAACGCCTGCATAGCAGGGTGCACCAACGCTTCATGATAACGGTATTCATCAGCCGAACTGAATTGCAGATTCCCATTCAGGAACAATCGCAGTTCCCTGTTGTTTTTCGTGATCACCATCCGCTGGTACGGGGTGCTTTTACTGTAGATCACATTGTCCTGAAAGGTCATGCTCTCACTGTAATTCATGATCTTATTGGAATACAGAAAACAGGCAGTGAATAGCAGCAGGCAAACGGATATCATAGCAGTATATCCCTTCCTGTAAGCAGCAGTTTCTTTAAACCGGTAGAGCAGAATAACAGCCACCACCATATTCAGAAATCCAAAGAACAACGAGGTACGTATCAGTCCCAGGTAGGGCACCAGCAGTAAAGGGAATATAAGCGATGCCAGCAACCCGCCCACATAATCAAACGTAAACACATCAGAAACCAGATCCTTGAAGGCGTAGTTGTTTTTAAGAATCCGCATCAGTACCGGTATCTCCAGCCCCACCAGCACACCGGTAATACTTACAAAGCCGTACAGCAACAGCCGGAACGAGGCTACATGTTCAAATGCAACAAACAGCACCGGTGCACTGCAACCACCCACAACACCCACCAGAACCTCTATGCGTATAAACCACCGCATAAGGTCGCCGTCAATGTACTTGGAAAGCCATGAGCCAACGCCCATGGAAAAAAGGTAGACACCAATAATGGTGGAGAACTGCATGATGGAATCGCCCAGCAGGTAGCTGGCAAGCGTTCCGGCAATAAGCTCATAAATGAGTCCGCAGGTAGCTATTACAAACACCGACAGCAGCAATAAAATGTGCATCCTGCTTTCCTTCCTTCCTCCGTTGCTTTTTCTGTCGGTTTGTTCCATTTTTTACTGCGCTTTTTACTTAAAAAGCACGTTCGTGTTAACTGTTTCTTTGTGCCCTTAATTTACCCACCTCAGGTTGAGAGCTACTGCCCTTTGTGAATAGCTTAGTGTCCTTTGTGTTAAGGTGTCAATACACCAAATTACACCGCTATTAGTGTTGTTTCTATTTATGATAGTACGTCCCATGCCCGCCCATTCGCTGGTTTTTGTCCTTTTTATGATTGTTGTCATCACCATAGTAACTGATGCCACGGGTGCCTGTCCAGGTATATATACCCAGTATGCCGAGAACATAAATAATATAAACCCTGAGGTTTCTTAGTTGCTGTAACATGTTTTGTCTCTTAATTAAATAAACAGGCAAGCTTTAAGCATTTGCGTTAACTGAACTTCGTGCCCCTTATCCTCCCTGCATAACATTAAATATAGTGCCCTTCGTTATTTCCTTTGTGCCCTTTGTGGTTAGTTACGCGAGCATAAATTTACTTAGTTGTTAGTATCGCTATTCACCATAGATCTTTATGTTCCTTGCCTTCGACTCAAAGTTGTACTTTCTGAAATATTGAATGATCGGATACAAAAATATCAGAAAAACCGTCGTCATAAAATTACCCGGCATCGATGAGTTTTCAGTTACCACTACATCGTAACCCAGGTCATAAACGCCTTCACTATTCTTCGTACTGTTTTCCGGCAGGAACGGATAAATGTTCAGGTGATAGGTACCTGGCGACACTCCGGAAAAATAGAGCTGCTCACTATTTCCACCCTC
>CANCOG010000371.1 GCA_947379685.1 Flavipsychrobacter stenotrophus
TTTTTCTTTTGTGCAACCATTGGTTACCCTTGTAAGCGAGTATGGATGTTCCTGCACCAATCAGGCTGCCCGCAAGCACATCGGTGGGGTAATGCATACCCAGGTCCATTCGCGAATAAGCTACTGCTGCAGCCCAACCATACGCAGGCACGGCAACATACCACCTGGGGTAATTTAAGACGAGAGAAGTGGCTGTATTGAACGCAAAAGAACTGTGCCCAGAAGGGAATGAAGGATCCTTGTCATGCTGATAGGGTTGCAGTTCGGGATATGTTGCATATGGCCTGGGGCGGTCCACTGCAAATTTTAGTCCAAAGGTCACAATGAAGTTCATACCAATCCCTGCTATAGTAGACCAGCCAGTGCAAATGAGTGCTGTGTCGTGCCGATGATACCCAGCTATTAATTCGGTGATGGGTATGACAGCTGCTATGGGATATACTGAATTGGTCAAGGCAGTCATGCTTCCGTCCAGCGATTTGTTCCGGTGAAGGTTGATGTCCTTTAACAGGTTGATATCTGCATTTTGACCGAAACAGCAATTGCCGCTAATCAGTGCCACCAGTAATATGATCAAGCTATTGATTCTTGTTGTTTGAATTGTCTTTCCCATTCCAGATAGCCAAAAATAGCTACAATAAACAGAAATAAGGTAAGCCCGGCGGTAAATGGCATTCCTTTATAAAAATAAACCGGTATAGCCACTATGTTCGAAAGATTGAGTAGCAACCAGTTTTCGACTTTGCGCCTTGCCAGCAGCCACATGCCTACCCATGCTGTTGCCGAAATGAAGGCATCCAGGGCTGCCATATCGGAGACCGTATACCACGAAAAGAGCATCGGGAAGAGGCTGGTCAGCATTAAGTATAACGCAGCCCACCCTCCAATGCAAAACAGAATGATCGTCCCCCAGGCTTTTTTGTTCGCCCGGGTTATTGCAAGCGGGGTTCCTTGTATTTTTCTTGTCCAGAGTATCCACCCATACACACTCATCACAAAGTAGTACATGTTTAGAATTGCATCGGCATAAAGTTTTGTGGAAGGCCGAATAAACAAATAGGTATAAATGAGTGTACTGATGATGCCTGCCGGATAGAGCAAAACCTTGTTAGCCCGCGCCAGCAGCACTTCTGCGACACCAGTCACTATGCCGGCCCACTCAAGGAAGGATGTTTCTTTTGCTTGATTCAGGAATAAGGAAATCAGTTTTTCGGCGCCCATTGCAAACAAAATTAAAAATGATTTTGAAAAAGATTTGGTTTGTCGGAAATAAGTCCTATTTTTGCACTCCCAAACAGGGTAGGTGCGGTAGCTCAGTTGGTAGAGCACAGGACTGAAAATCCTGGTGTCGCCGGTTCAACCCCGGCCCACACCACAAAAAAGAGAAAAAAGTCTTCCATTTCGGAAGGCTTTTTTTATGCCCGCTAAACGGGAATATGGAGGAAAGAAGGACGAAGTAGAGGTCTGGCAGAATGATCAACAAATAGCGACTGCTACATGCAATCTATATGCAAAAAGCAAGCTTCAGGGAACTGAAGCTTGCTTTAAGACAAAACATAGATCTCTTTCTGATTAGTTACTTCGGTTGCCCCTGGCCTCCATTAAGCAAGTTGTTAAGGCTACCTAGTATATGCCCGTTCCATCCGGAATTGCATGCTTCGTAGCATTCAATTCCCGGCACGAGGCCAATGTGGGTCATGTCAATCCTGGTTGTATCATTTTCCGAAGATATTTCCCAGTCTACAGAAGTGCCGTTCCATTCAGTCTTGTCTTGTAGGAAGGGTAAGTAACAATCAGTAACTTTCCACACGATTTTCTTTTCGGGAATCGCCTCGGTAATTTCGAAGGCAACTTTTGTATCCCCGAACTGCACGGTGAATGTGTCGCCGGTATTTGTGGCATCACCGTTGAAATTTATTGCCCACCAGGCATCCACCATGGCAATGCTATGGAATGCCTCTTTCGGGCTGATTTTTGCAGTAATACTGCTGTGATAATTTTTCTGTTCCATGATTTACTGTTTGGATTTTTGATTGATAAGTGTTTCTAATTTTTTGAGTTTGTTCAACCAGAATTTATCGAAGTAATCTATCCATTGCTGCAATTCGTTAAACCCATCCTGTTTCAGTGTACAATGGCGTTCCCTGCCCTTATCCTGAATGGAAATAAAACCACCATCATTCAGTATTCTTACGTGCTTGGATATGGCCGGTCTGCTCATATCAAAATGCTCCGCAAGGCCGTTGATGGTCATGCTGTCTTGCGAGAGCAGTTGTAACATTTGCCTCCGGCTTGGGTCAGCAACTATCTGGAATGCATTGAATGATTGATTCATTTTATTGTTTGTTGATAAGTTCATAAATCTTGTTGATATTGTTCTGCCAGCCCTGGTCCATTGCTGTGAATATCATCAGGTTTTCCATCACCTTAAAGGCAGAATGGTCCAGTTGCAGTTCGGTGCCGCCATCCCTGGGAATTAAAGTCCACGTGACAACCGAGTCGATAGTGATCTTCCCAACTCCTGGACCGCATTTCCAGGAGTAAGACAGCTTTTCGAATGGTTTTGCCTCTAACACTGTACAGTAAACGACACCATCGAAATCGATTGATGGAGCCGGATTACTGCGGAACTGAAAAGCGTGTCCGACTACTGGCTGAAAGTCGTTTTTCATAAGCCATAATTCCATTAATTCCGGATTCGTCAGATATTCCCACACCTCATTTGGGCCCTGTGGGAAAAACAATTTGTGGTTGATTTCTTTTCTCATAATTAAGTAACTTTTAGGTTACGCAAAGATATGCGTAACTTTTGAGTTACGCATATCTTTTTTGAATTTTTTTGAAACATGGTGCTGGTAAATACATTAAGCAACGTATTTACTTCCCTGGGGGACAAAATCACGTTGAGACCGGTTATTAAACCGAATAGTCAAGTGAATGTAATTCAGAGTAAAGAATTGTTTCCTTTTGCCGTCGCTCGCTGCTCTTAATAAGAATCCCTATTTTCATTTAAATTTACACACTACAAGAGATGTTTATTGCTATGAAGAAATTGCTGGTTGCCCTGTTTGTTTATTGTTCTGCCCACTCCATTTCGATGGCCCAGATAATGCCTCTGGAAGGCAGCAAACTCAATTATCGACTCATCGGCTTTGAGTTTCCGCAGGTGAAAACGGCGAAGGCAAATAAGGTCCAGATCGCGTCGGGCAATATCACCAATCAAGCAGATTTTGAACAGCATATTGTAAATACGGTTGCAGTGGTGGGTAACAAAGTTGTGGCCGAGGTTCCTGCTTTTGGTGAACAATACACCTGGCGGGTGTTGAGCGACGATAAGGCCGCAGGTGAATTGCATCACTTCACTACCTTGTTTGCAAGGGGTATCGATACAGCCCAGTACAGACTACACGTTACGAAGAATGAAGGTGCCTTTTCCGGCAACTATACTTTTCTTGATGCAAATAGGGTCTTGTATGACATGAATGGAAAGCCGGTCTGGTTTCTTCCCGATTTGCCGGGCGTGAGTGAAGACTTGTCAGGTGTCAGGGACTTAAAGGTTACTTCCAGGGGCACTATTACGTTTCTTAGTAACATCTATGGCTACGAGGTTAATTATAATGGTGAAGTGCTTTGGAAGACACCTAATAACGGCAAGGTGAGCGGAGACACATCAGAGTATTACCATCACGAGTTTACCAGGTTGGAGAATGGGCATTATATGGTACTTGGTGCGGAAAAGGTGACCTGGAAAGTACCGGCCGAGGATTTCGGTAAGTCAATGATGGTGTTTGGTGCTGATGGTAAACCAATGCCGGGTACAGTAACCAATGAAAAGTTGGAGTTTGGTACTGTTATTGAGTACGATGCGAAGGGTAATGTAGTATGGTCATGGAAATCCTCAAAGTATTTTAAGGATACCTACAATCAACCTGACAGGCAAAAGAAGGAAGTATTGCAGAGCCACGAGAATGCATTTTCTTTTGACGAGAAATCTAAAGATCTGTACGTTAGTTTCAAAAACCTTGGTCGAATACTCAAGGTAAAGTATCCTTCGGGGCAAGTTGTTAATTCGTTTGGCAAGGTTTACGACCCGGAATCAAAAACGCTGTCAAGTAAGGTGTTTTGTGAGCAGCATGGCGTTAAGGTATCGCCTTCTGGTGTGGTCTACTTATTTAATAATAACCTTTGCAACGTTGGGGCCACGCCGAGTGTCCTGATGTTTAAAGAGAAGCCTGGTGTGAAGGGGCAAATGGACGTTGTGTGGGATTATTCATACCCTTACGACGATGCTTCAAGTTTGCGCATGCCGTTGACGCAGGGGGGGAATGTAGTTGAATTGCCGGGGAAAAATATGTTTGTTTCCATGTGCAATCCATTTAATAATGTTTTTATTGTTAGTCATGAGAAGCAACTTTTATGGGATGCGATCCTGGAAAGGTGGAACAATACGTCAAAGAAATGGGATTCAGTTCCACTTTATCGTGCTTCTATTATTAAGAGTAGGGCGGAGATTGAAAAGTTGATTTGGAATGTAAAGGTAGGTAAATAGGTTACATTAACATTAGTATCTTCGGGGTAGTGTTTTGCCTTATAGTGGTCCACAAAGGACTTCTTTACTTTTTATTTTAATGCAAGTACAATGGCCTTGCATGCTTTTCTTTGAAAGTTTCCTCGCCCGCTTAACCTAGATGCTCACTAGCGTATAGTTAAGGGCTGTATTATAATGGATAGTTGTGACCACTTTCTTTATTCTTCTTTTTTCTTATCCTTAGTATCCTTCATGTATTCCAGGATCTCCAGAATCAGGTTATTTTGATTTTCGAGATGGGTGAGTATTGTTTCAATTTCCAGTTCCGATTGTTTGTTGACTTCGAAATCGGCTTCGGCGCGTGCATCTGCTCCCTGTGATTGCAGGTTCTGGCCCACCATTATTAGTGGCATTAGGAATAGCTGGATCATGTTCGAGATAAATAGCCATAGCACAAATGCAGGGTAGGGGTCGAAACGTAATGCTTTGGGCCCGAATATGTTCCAGCTTAGCCAGGTTGCAGTCCAGCTGAAAACGATCAGGAAAAATTTCATACTGCCTACATGGGCTGTGATCCATAGTGCCAGTTTGTCGATTCCTGACACTTTCTTTTTGGCAGTCATCAGGTTTTTTAAATGTGGCTTGCGCAGGAGTTTCAATTCTTCCAGCGATCTTACTTGTGGTATTTCCCGTTTTGATTCGTTCACTTTTGTTATATTTTTTGTTTTTCAGGTTCTGATTCCGGTGAATTTTTCCATTTTGTTGAATGGTATAAATAATGAAGCCGCCCTATTGAGGCGGCTTCATTATTTAATGTGTAATCTATTAGTCTGCTTTAATAAACTTGGAAGCCTTAAGCAGTGCATTATTTTCGTCATACACCATGATCATGTACAGACCGTTTGCCAACTGGCTAACATCAAT
>CANCOG010000372.1 GCA_947379685.1 Flavipsychrobacter stenotrophus
GAATAAACAGTTTTTGCAATTTATGAAAAACATTTGCGTTGCCCAGCCGCTGACGCTGGAGGCCACCTACAAAAAAGCAGAAAAGGCCGGGTTAAACTATGTTACCTCACCTAACAAAAAAGTCCGCTTTTATAGCTGGAATACCCTGATGGGCGATGACGTGCAGCTCTATACCGACCTGGTACAGTACCGCGAAGGCAACAACATATACGTATCGAAACTAATTGATGCTCAGTCGAAGGGCGATCCCGGAGGGACTTATAAAGAAATACAGGAACGGAACCTGGCAAACCACAAGACTGTTTACGTGGTCTCTTTTTTTCAGATGGGGTCCCAGTGGAATAAAGGTGGCGGAGCCATAGCCTACGAAATTTCCGGAAACAAAATAGCGGAAACGCAATTCTTTATAACCCGCAATCACCAGGTTAGCCGGATAGAATATGGCTACGACATGTTTTCTTCTAATAACGAACCCCAATTCGTAACCTTCAGCAAGGATGGCAAAGCTATGTATGTTCCCCTTATTTCGGGTAACAAAACAGGCGGTGAGCACCTCACTTACCTATTCGATGGCAATAATTATGTTTTCAATAAGAATCAGCAATGAGATTATGGCTTACATTTGAGTAGATAATATTGAATGAAAAGCAGTTTAAGCATATTGAAATGGGTGAAAATGGGGGCTTTTTCTGCCTGCATTTGTTTAGCGGGCAACATTGTGCGCGGGCAGGAGACAAAAATTGACATGGAGCACCCGATGGACACCCCAAAGCCACCGGAAACAAAGGAAAGTAAACTGCTAATGGCGCAAAAATTTGCTGCCAACAAACAGTACGACTCTGCAGTTATTACTTACAGCGATCTTTATAAGTCAGCCCCCGATGATATTTATCCCGAATACCTGGCGACACTCATCATTGCAAAAAAGTATAAAGAAGCTGAAAAACTGGTACAGGCACGCATGACACAGCCCAATACCAATGGCAACGTTTACGAAATTGACCTCGGCAGGATCTATAAACTGCAGGGAAAAGAAGACAAGGCCACAGAATTGTTTAACTCAGCAGTGATGAAGGTTAACGGCGATGATATGCTTACCCAGCGTATTGCCAAAGCATTCACCGATGCCGAACTTTATGAATATGCGATCAGGGTTTATGACCGGGGCTCGGGCTTGGTAGGCAACCGGAGTTTCTATTGTATACAGACGGCGAACCTTTTTGCAAAGACAAACCAGCTGGACAAGGCCATGGACGAAATGCTGACAGGTAGCGCTACACAATTTTCTACGCCCGATAACCTGAAAGCAATGTTTCTGCAATGGATGGGGGATGATCCTAAAAAATTACAGATAGGCCAGAAGAACCTGCTCAAGCGACTTACAGAGCAACCTGACAATGTCTATTTTGCAGAACTGCTTACCTGGATCTATACCCAAAAAAATGACTGGGACGGTGCACTCATGCAAATGGAGGCTATCGATGAGCGCAATCAGGAGACAGGGAAGCGCCTGCTCGACTTTGCCCGCCTGGCTATCAATGCAAAACAATACGAAGCTGCGGGTAAGGCATACGACGATGTTATTGCAAAGGGCGCCACAAATACACTGTATGGCATAGCGAAAAGCGAAAAAGTCTCGGCCCGTTTTACTCAGCTAAAAAACGCACCCGAAGTAAAGGCAGAAGACGTGACTACTTTACTGAAACAGTATGATGAACTACTAACGGAATTCCCGCAATATTACTCTACTCAAACTGCTTCGGATTATGCTACGGTTTCGGCACAGTTTGCCGATAGTGTCGATAAGGGAATTCACATTTTACAAAAGGCACTGAAGAGCCCAACCACCACCCGGCAGTTTACCGGAGTGTTCAAATTACAACTTGGCGACTACTACCTGCTGAAGGGCAAGATATGGGAAGCATCGCTGTCATACAGCCAGGTTGATAAAGAATTTAAGCAGGACATTATGGGTGAGGATGCGCGTTTCAGGAATGCCAAGCTGGCCTATTACCGTGGCGATTTTGAATATGCGCAACACCTGCTGGGCGTATTGAAGGCATCAACTACCGAATTGATTGCCAATGATGCCTTATTGCTTTCCGTGCAGATCACTGAAAATGTAGAAGACAGTTTTACCTATCCACTGACCCGGTTTGCTTATGCGGGCCTGTTGTTCTCGCAAAATAAAGATTCGGTGGCCGGATTGCTGATAGACAGCATCGCAAAGGCTTTCCCAAAGCACCCGCTCAATGATGATATTATTATGGCGCATGCGAAAACTGCACTAAAACATCACGACTATGACAAGGCTTTGAGTTTCCTGCACGACATCATCCAGAAATACGGGCAGGACGTGCTGGGCGACGATGCGTTGTTCATGACCGCGGAGATCTACCGGATCAATCTTCATAAAAATGACGAAGCCAAGAAGAACTATGAGCAACTGATCATAGACTTCCCTGGAAGCACATTTGTGCAGGCCGCCCGGCAGCATATCAGGGATATCAATAACGGGGTATTGCCGTGATGGCAAGTATTATCTGGCAATCACGAAGTGTTTGTAAATAGCACCTTCCAGGGTGTATACTTTTAAAATATATTGTCCCGGAGCAACTGCGTTATCCATGTTTATTTGTTGGTTAAAAATGCCACCTTGTCCTGAAACAGAATTGCGATAAACCACTTGCCCCAGCACATTCATTATTTCGTAGTTTAGCCTATCATCGGTTGTAGATTGCACACTTCCTGAAAGGTTGAAGTGCCCATTGTTAGGGTTAGGATAAAGTGCAATATCCCCTGTTTCCAAGGTCAGATTCTGAGCACTCAGGAATGCCGGATGGGTGATAATAGTATTCGTATGGTTGTAAGGCGATATTGCGCACGGTATGTTGCAACTGACCACACAGAAAACAGTATCTTCCTTTAGTGCTGCATGTTGGTAAGTCGAACTTGTGGCACCTGTTACAACCGCCCCGTTTAAAAACCATTGATACAGCGGCGCGGAACCACAATTTGACAGTTCAGCAGTGAACGTCACCATCTGCCCCGGAACTATGGCTGTATCTGAGGGGCTTGCCGTTATTATTGCACCCGGAGTAACGTTTGGAATGACCTGTAATGTAATGGTATTACTCTCAACAGAATCAATGGTCGCACATTGTGCATTACTTACGAGAATACAACTCACAGTATCGCCATTCGCCGGTACATAATTATAAATGGTACCGGTACCCATGATAACACCAGATACTTTCCAGAGAATCATCGGAGCGGTGCCACCATTTACTAACCCCGTCGAAAATGTAACATGATCTCCATTGCATACCACAGAATCGGGACTGATGGTCTGATTTACCATGGGTGTAACCGACGGCAGAACACTGATCACCTTTTGGGCGACCGAAGTTCCACATTCGTTTGAGGTGGTATATAAGACTGTATCTGCCCCGGGATTAATGCCAGTAACAATGCCAGCGGCAATACTTGCACGACTGTTTACCGCACCCCACAAACCAGATGCCACGGTCTCGGACAAGGTTAGCGTTCCTGCCTGGCACACAGTTGCAGCGCCGGATATAGTTCCTGCATCGGTTAAGGGCTTTATGTGAATTGCTATGATATTAGAGTTGGTATAAACAGTGTCGTCCATTGTTGTTTTCATGACGCATTTCACGGCATTCCCCGCTACCAGTCCGGTGGTCATAAACCCTGCACTATCTGTCCCTGCGGGGGTTGAATTGACAAACCACTGGTAATGACGGAAACCAACTAGTGATGTTGTCGCCATAAAATGAACCGAATCAATATGACACACCGAATCTCCGAGAGCAGACGCTATCGATATGTGTGGTGTGAGCACAGTATTAAGCGAGGAGTCTGTCAGCACAACAGGATTATCATCAAAATAGATTCCAGCGTGGCCATAGATTGCCGTGCCATCTGCCAGGCCGGTCCTTGCCTTAATGGAATACATTACCGTTCCTGTACACCGGCCATGGTGAGTGCTGTCCAGTAGTTTTATGTTGGGGAAATCAAATTTCACGATAGTGTGCCCGCCAGCATGTAATAATGCTATGTCCATCGATGCACTCGCACCTTCCAATCGCAAAGTTCTAGGGTCCAAATAATCCGACAAAGTATCCATCACAAAAATATTCTGCGCAGTATCATTCCCGTCATTTTCGAATTCTATGGCGTAGTGCAGTTTTGTACCGTTTAATATATAACCGTCCGGAGTTACTGAAATATGGTTGGGGTCGTAAGATGACTTTACCGTATCGACTCTTAAAATTACATTATTGGTAGTGTCCAAGTCTCCAGCGGTTGGGCTTACCGTGATTAGGGTATGTACGGTGTCTCCTGGGGTGAGCCAGGTGCTGGTAGGGATATCGAGTGAATAGGTTATATATTTGGGCACATCGACTGAAGAAACATTGCTGAGATTCCATGTCGCAGTATTTCCCGTTACAGACGTTGGATTTATAGAAAAATAACTAAACACATACTTCGGGCTTATGTGCAGAGAAACACTGGCCGTTTGCGGCGTACACCACAAATTTTTCAGCAATATACTTCCGGTGGCCATGTGCCTGCCAGTGCGAAGTGTCGCATTTTCTGCCAAGTCAAACCCAGTAGTAGAACGGCACGAAAGAGCGACATATTTATTAGAATTTAAGTGAGAACTACTTAACGTATCATAAATTATTCCTCCTGCGATACAGGGAAAAACAAATGCTGTATCCAAACCCGTTAATCTAAAGGTGTAAACTGTGCCCGGCGATCCATATGCGGCGAAGTGAAAGCCACTGGTAACCGAAATGCTATCGATTGTCGTGCCATTAGAATCCACCCTTATTGTCAAAGGCAACATATTAAGAAGCTCAGACGCAGTATCAAACTGGCAATTCCCATTCGCATCCAAATAAAGCGAAAAACTAAGATCATTGCACACGGAATGTTGGTAAGGGTACGCCACCGAATCGAGGGGTGAAGTACTGTTGTATAGTACCTGTTTTATACTGTAGGTCCCGGAATAGGCGTAGTAGTGGCTAAACGTAGTAATCGTAGTAAGTGCACCAGGAAAAATATTTGTCGTGTCGATAGAGCCATCTCCATACCGAGTTACAAGGGTATAGGACAAATAATGTGCAGGAACGCTTACTCCAATTGTCGGGCTGCTGCAATGATTATTAATAAACGAAGAAAACAATGACGAAGTAGCTCCGTAGCTCGGAGGGTTGATGTTAATGGTAAAGTATGCAGAGTCGGTGCCGCAACTTGTTGAGGAGGCCCGATTAAAAATTGTTGCTGTACCCACAGCCAACGCAGTAACCTTGCAGTCACCAGTGCTCAGTGTAACAAGGCTTGCATTTGTTGCGGAGATCATACTCCAACTATTTGGAAACCCATAAGCAGAATATATTGCTGTATCACCAAGCC